>JAADCQ010000023.1 GCA_013154335.1 Methanopyri archaeon | reverse complement strand
GGAGTCCTCGGGTAGGCTGGGTGGTGGGATCATGACCTCCGTCCTTCGGAACACGTCATCGGGGTGCCCTCCCGTGACTATCTCCACGTTGTCGTAGTCGAGGCGCTCGAGTACCCTCACGAGCTCGCAGTCCTCCTTGACGTCGTTGGCTATCACCAGGGGTGATCCTCTCTCGGCGAGGACTCTGGTGACGAGGTAGCACACGGGCCCGCACGGGCCTATCACTAGGGTAGGGTGGGATAGCGGATCCTTCAACCGTTGTCCTCCCCCTTCGGGGGTACCGGGACGCCCGGTACCTCCCTGTCGTACTCCTCGGCCACGTGGGCCATCACGTCCTCGACGTCGGGCAGGACGTCCTTCGGTTCCTTTTCCCCGTACGCCACGAGGATGGGGTCGTCCGGGTCCAGGTTCTCGATCCTATCGTCGTGGTCGGACCATTCGGTCAGGACGCGGCGGAGTTGCCATCCTCGCTCCTCGCGCTCTATCCTGTTGAGGGATCGGAAGCCGCGTAGGTATTGTCGGTAGTACATGAGGAGCCTGTAGGTGAGGTCCCGTATCCTGTGATCCTCGGGTCTGGGACCGTCGGGCGGGCCGTTAGGGAACAGTTCATCGACGTCGGCCCCTAGGGCTTCCGCCACGTCCTCGGGAGCGGGGTCGGCCGGGGGTGTCTCGGTCTCACGGAGGTAGTCCAGGATGGCCTCGGGCGTGGCGATACCCTCGAGGAGGATGGTGGCGGCCCTTCCGGTCAGTGGGTTGTAGCCGACTTCCTCGACGAACCTGTGGACCCCGTAGGGTCTTATGGGACAGGTGTAACCGGGGTCGAACCAGTCCGCGTCCTCGAGTTTACCCTCGATGTCCTCCCAGGTCCATCTTCTGAGGGCGGGGTACCTGACGATCGTGACCCCTGAGTAGGGGTAGGCGGTTCTGCGGCCGAATTTGCCCCTGAGCTCGTGTCCCGTGAGTACGGTGTTGAAGCCCTCGGACTTGGCCACGAGGCATACGGTCTTGAGGATGGCTCGGCCGCACTTCGTGCAGAGGGGTGCGCCCTCTTTCAGGGCGCGCTTGAACCAGCCCGCGAGTTTGATCTCCACGACTTGATGTCTGACCCCGGTCTCGGAGCACGCTTTGAGGGCGTTGGAGAGGGCCACGGGATCGGCGAACTCGTGCTTGACGGTGACGGCGAGGCGCACGTCCCAGCGGTCTCGGGCGTCGAGGAGGGTGGCGACGCTGTCCTTTCCCCCGGAGAGGGCGAGGGCGGCGGGCGTGTCAGTCGTGCGTGTAGACGGCTTCGACATGCGTGGGTTGCACCTCCTCGAGCCTGGCGAAGTAGAGTCGCTCGAATTGGACCGTGGACCCCGGGCTCTCCCGTTGGATGTTCACCTCAACGAGGCCTTCTTCCTCGCCCTCGGGGGTTTCAACGTGACACGGGAGGGCCTGGTCCGGGGGTAGCCAGTGGACGATCTTGGCGCCGGCCTCCTTGGCCTCCTTGTACCCGTCGCTGTGGTAGCTGGCCGTCACGACGTCGCCGTCGATCTCCTCGATGACGACGTTGACGGCGTTGATGAGCCTGATCATGTCGCCTTCTTCCAGTCCTTCGGCGTCCTCCCTGTCCAGCAGGGCGGTGTGGGTTCCGCCCGAGGGGTGGAGGATGAGGACGCGCTCCCCGACGTTCTCCTTGTCGGGGTGTAGGGGGAGTCGGGCGACCACGTACCCGGTGAGTCCCTTGATCCGTAGTTCCACGGGGTCCCTCACGAAGAAGTACCTGTTGGACTTGGGGTCGATGATCTTCCTGTTCCTGGCGTGGAGGTGTTCCCAGCTGAACGTGGAGTCTACTTCGGTGAGTCCTATCTCTAGGATGGTGTCCCTGACGGCCTCGGGATCTATGCCTCTGCGTTTGAGGGCCCGGAGGGTGGCCAGCTTGACGTCGTCCCAGCCGGAGTACTCACCCTTCTCGATGCCTTCCCTTATCTTGGAGGTGCTGAGGACGTAGCCTTCGACCTTCATTATGCCGTAGTGGATGTACTCGGGGGTTTCCCACCCCATGTACTCGAAGATGTACTTCTGTCTCCTGGTGTTGGACTCGTGGTCTTTTCCGCGTAGGACGTGGGTTACGCCCATGAGGTGATCGTCGACGGCGACGGCCATGTTCATGGTGGGCCAGACGATGAACCTTGATCCGGTCAGGGGGTGTTCTTCTTCGACGATCCTGAAGGCGACCCATTCCCTGACGGCGGGGTCGGGGTGGGCGGGGTCGGTTTTCACCCTGACGACGGCTTCTCCCTCGGAGAAGGCGCCTTCGAGCATCTCGTCCCAGAGTTCGAGGTTGTCCTCGGGGTCCCTGGCCCTGCACGGGCAGGGGGAGCCTTCGTTCTTGAGGCGTCTGAACTCGTCGGGGTCGCACGTGCACACGTAGGCGTGGCCTTCTTCGAGGAGGTGTTCGCACACGTGGTAGTATATCTCGAGGCGGTTGGATTGGATGTACCTCTCGTGCACGTCGACGCCCAGCCATTCGAGGTCCTCTTCTATCATGTCGTAGGCTTCGGGTAGTACGCGCTTGGGGTCGGTGTCTTCGAGCCTGAGGATGAAGGTTCCGTCGTACATCTTGGCGTACTCGTCGTTGAGCACGGCGGCCCTGGCGTGGCCTAGGTGTAGGGGTCCGCTGGGGTTGGGAGCGAATCTGAGTCTTACTCTTCCTTTTTCCGCTTTTGGTAGGGGTTTGAGGCTTTTTTCTTCCTCTTTTTCGGTCTCTCTTTCGGTGACGCCGAGTTCTTTTGCTAGTTCTTTCAACTTGTTTTCATCCATTGAGTTGATTTCTTTGACGGTTTCCCTTACTACTTGTAGCACTTCCTTGGCTTTGGGTCTTAGTTCGGGGTGTTCCTTCATTACTTTCTTCATGACGGCGTTGGGGTTGGCTTTACCGTACTTCATGGCGTTCTCAACCGTGTACTTGAGCACGGTTTCCCTCAGCTTGTCATCGGAGGACAAGGTATCGGCCCCTCGGTGAGCGTGGGGGGAGCGGGGTGTCCCCCGCCCTCCGGTCCCGGGATCACGGGGGGCGACGGCCCTCTCACCCGGGGGACCCAGGCGGGGGTCATCTTTTGGGGATCTGTCCCCCGGCGGCGCCGGATTCGGGTCCGTTAAAACGTTAGTCGTGGGGGCCGGGTTAATCGTTATGGAACTCGTAACGATTTGGGCTTTGTTTGGTGGGCCGGCCGGGATTTGAACCCGGGACCACGGGATTAAAAGTCCCGCGCTCTAGCCAGACTGAGCTGCCGGCCCGTCCCCGGGACGCGGGTTCTCACCCGCCGGTCCCGGTCTTCGGATCGGGAATATATAAAACTTTACCCCGTCACATCCTCTCGAGTTTCGGTATCCCCAGCAGGTTCATGGCGTTCTCCATGACCTGGGAAAAGGCCTCCACGAGCTTGATCCTTGCGGCCCTCACTTCCTCGTCCTCCTCCTTCAGTACGGGCACCTCCTCGTAGAACGAGTTGAACCTCTTAGCGAGCTCGTACGTGTACTCCGCGAGGATATCGGGACGCCTCTTGTGCACGGTGTGGGCCACGTACCTGGGAAACTTCGACATATGGTATATCAGCTCGAACGATCTATCGTCGGTGAGGTGCCTCGTGTCGAACTTCTCTATCTCCTCGGCTTCATCCAGTATCGACTTGGCCCTCGCGTACGCGTATTGGATGAAGGGACCTCCGGTCCTGAAGTCGAGGGCTTTCTCCCAGTCGAACTCTATCGGCTTGTTCGGGTTGACCTTCGCTATGGCGAACCTGACGGCGCCTATGGCGACCTTCTCGGCCACCTCTTCGGGGTCCTCGTCCTTGAGGACGTCGCTCTCTTCGACCTTTTCCATGGCCCTCCTCTTGGCCTCGTCCAGGAACTCGTCCAACGTGACGTACCTGCCCTTCCTGGTGGACATGGATCCCTCGGGTAGGTGGATGAACTCGTAGAACACCACGTCGACCCTGTCGGGGTTCTCACCCAGCATGTCGAGCACGGCCTTGAGTTGTTGCACGGCCAGCTTGTGGTCGGCACCGAGGACGTCTATGGCGACGCCCGCCCTCTCGAGTTTCCACAGGTGATAGGCTATATCCCTGGTCGTGTACAGGGTGGTGCCGTCGCTGCGGGTGAGCACCAGCTCCTTGTCTATCCCGTAGTCCTCCAGGTTCACGACGACGGCGCCGTCCTCGCGCTTCTCGGCGAGGCCCTCTTCGAGTAGTTTCTCGACGATCTCGACGGCGTCCTCGACGAATTCGCTCTCGAACACGAACCTGTCGTGGGCGACCTTGAGGCGGGCGAGTGTCTCGTTGTGGCCCTTGAGGCACTCGTCCACGACGTACTGGAACGCCTCTATGATGCGTTTGGCCCTGGTTTCCTCCCCGAGGTGGTACTTCTCGTACGCGTGGAGGAACCTCTCAACGACTTCCTCGAGTTCCGGGTCTTCCTCCACGTCCTTGGCGGCCTCGACGTAGAGTTCTCCTATGAAGTGGTCGGGTTTCTCGCCCTCTGGGACCTTCGGTCTTCCCTTCTGGATGAACTTCCAGGCGAGCATGGCGATCTGCTTGCCCATGTCGTTGACGTAGTACTGGATCTCGACGTCGTAGTTCGTGAACACGAGGCAGCGGCCCAGCACGTCCCCTATTATCGCGTTCCTGCCGTGGCCCAGGTGGAGGGGTCCGTTCGGGTTGGCGCTGGTGTGTTCGAGGATGACGGGTCTGCCGCGTCCGAGGTCCAAGGACCCGAACTCGGGTCCGTAGTAGAACACGGATCTGAGGGTGAGGGCCGAGTAGGTGGGCCGGTCGAGTTTGACGTTGATGAAGCCCGGCCCCTCGACCTTGACCTCGTCCACGAGTACGACCTCGTCGAGGTCGGAGTGTTCGACTATCTTCTCGGCCACCTCGCGGGGTTCTTCCCCGACCTCCTTGGCCAGGGACATGGCGACGGGGGTGGCGAGGTCGGCGTCGACGGGTGGTTCCTCGTCTATGGGTACCTCCACGGGCTCTTTGATGTCGTAGGCCTCCATCACGGCGTCCCTTATCGAGGTTCTTATCGTCCCTATGGTGGTGGAGTAGGGGTCCCTGGGTGGGGCTTGATCTTCGGTCATTCGGATCACCTCCGGTCGTCAACGGGGTCTGAATCTGAGCAGGGCGCCGACGCCTCCGAAGGCGTTCAGGAACTGGGCGCCCTCCTCCGTCTCGGTCGATATTATCTCGACCTTGGTCCCCACGCGTTCGGCGAGGTCTATGAAGTAGTCAGTCAGGGGTTTCACCTCGTCCACGCGCAGCTCGGCTTGACCGCACGAAGGACATTCTTTCACGTGCTTCTGAGCGTCTTCTTCCTTCTCTACGGTGATTGCTTCGGTGTGACCGCACTCGGGGCACCGCAGTATCGCCCTGTAGCCCTCGAGGTCTTCCGATATGAGTAGGGTGTCGACGGCTCCCATGTTGAGCATCTCCTCGACCTCGTCGACGCCGTAGGCCGCTAGGTCCCCGTTGACGGCTTCTTCCATGAACTTCTGCACCAGTTTCTTCTCCTTGATCAGGTCGGCCTCCTTGAGGGCGTCCTCGGCGCGCATCAGGGCCTCTCTGAGCCCGGATTCGTCCGTGTTACCCACGTCGACGACGGCTATGACCTTCTCCTTGATGTGCTTGGGTAGGTAATCGCCGTCGAGGAACTCTTCCTTGGTGGGGCCGGGTCCTCCGACTATGATCCCTTTCAGGTTCTCGACGTCCTCGAAGGCCTCGCGGGCGGCCTCGCCTACCTCCTGGTAGAACTCGTGGGCGGCGTGCTCGATCAGCCTGTCGAACCTCCTCTGGGACTGGCCTCCGGCCTTGTGTTTGCCCGGGACGTCGGATTTGAGACGCTTGACGGGTTCTATCCGCTTACCTTTGACGAGTCCTATGGTGGCTTCCCTTCTGTCCATCACGAGGACGCCGTACACGTCCTTCTCCTCGAGGTACTCCTTGAGGGGCTCGAGGTAGAACCTGGAGTCGCACCTGTAGATGAATCGATCGACGGGTTCGGGGGGTTCGATCAGCTCGGCTATCATCTTCTCCTTGGTGCCGTCCTGTACGGTGCCGACGAGGACGACCAGGCCGTTCTCGGGGGTCTCGCCCACCATCTTGAGCCTCTGCATCACGACCTCGATCGCGGACTGGACGTTCTTCCTGGTCCTCTTGCTCTTGATGTTGCTCGCCTGGGAGTGTTCCTCCCTCATCTGGGCTACCACGTCGGAGAGTCTCTTCTCGGGGGGGATGTAGATGGTTATCAGCTCGGTGCCCTGCCCCTGCAGCTTTTCAAGCTCCTCTATCCGGCGCTTGAACCTGTACAGTTCCACGGAGTCGTGGGATCGATCCGCGGTCTCGGCCAAAGGATCACCCCCAGGGGGAGTCGGCGGTTGAGGGTTACCGTGGCCCTCGGTGGTTCCGTCGTCAACGTCGAGGAGCCTGATAGGATCGAGAAAACGGCGGAGGTTTTGAAACGTGCCGTGTCCTCCGGCCTCGAACTCGCCGTCGTGGTCGGGGGCGGGCCCGTCGCCAGACGTTACATAAACGTAGCGCGAAACCTCGGGGCGCCCGAGTCCTACCTCGACGTGCTCGGGATAGAGGTGACGAGGCTGAACGCCAGGCTACTCCTCGCGGCCATGGGCGTCCGCGATCCTAGGGTCCCCGAGGACCCCTTCGAGGCGGCCGCGTTGGTGGAGAGGGAAGGGCTGGCGGTGTGCGGTGGGACTCACCCCGGGCACACTACCGACGCCGTGGCCGCAATGATAGCCGACGTGCTCGGGTCCCCCCTCGTGGTCGTGACCAACGTCGACGGCGTTTACGACAGGCATCCCGAGGAGGAGGGCGCCGTGAAGTTGGACGAGCTGGACCCTGAGTCCCTCGAGGAACTCGCCTTTCAGGCCGAGCTGGAGGCCGGAGGGAGTTTCGTGATAGACCCGTTGGCCGCGAAGCTGATACGGAGGGCCGGCCTCACGACGCATGTGGTCTCTTGGGAGGAGTTCGTCGAGCTCGGGGTGAAAGACGTTGTGGATGGGAAACACGATGGTACCGTGATAAGGGGGTGATGCTTCCCTTGTCCGACGACAGGGCGCTGGACAGGGTGCCGCCTCATTCCCACTGCGTGGTCTGCGGGAAGGCGATACCGGAGGGTGAAACGTTCTGCAGCGAGAAGTGCAGGATGAAGTACGAGAAGATGAGGAAGAGGCAGAGCATGTCCATGTGGATAATGGTGGGGATCCTGGTGGCCGTGGGCATCTACCTGACGGTCAAGGGGGCCTGATCGTTGGCCGGTAGGTGCAAGGTGGCGGAGGCCATCGAGCGGATCATCGAGTACGAGCGGCGTCGACGACGTGAAGGGTCTCGAGACCACCGCCGCGGACGCCGACGACGGGACGACGACGGGTGAACACCGTTAGGGCCGGGCAGAACACCTCGGATCCACCTATTCTACGTCCGTCCCACTCGATCCACGTGTGGAAGGCGACGGAGTCCCATCGGGTCTCGTACCTGAACTTCTCGGGGATGGGGCGGTTCGTATCCACGATCTCGAGGACCTCCGCCCCGGAGGGATCCCTAGCCTCGTACCTCGGGTGAGGGGGAGCGGTTTCCACGGGTTCCACACCCACGTGGACTTCCTTCGGTAACACCTCGGGGTCGTACGTTTCCAGGTGAACGTTAACCGCTCGAACGAAGTCCTCCTCCAGCAGTAGGGTATCGAGCATCTCGCACGCTATCACGTCGGCGTTGACGGGCTTTTCCGTGGCGTCGGCCGTCACCACCTCGAACTTCACGTCCCGGGGCGCGTACCTCCTGAGGTTTTTCTCGGCGAGTTTGGCCCTTCTGGGGTTGATCTCGACGGCTATCACGCGCTCGGCGCCGGATAGCGCCGCCACGACGGCGAGTGGGCCGGTCCCCGCCCCTAGGTCCGCGAAGGTGCCGCCCGAGGAGACGGCCTCCGAAACCATCGACATCAGGGCCGTGGTCCTGTCCTCGTCCTTGAGCAAGTCGTGCTGGTAGTGGTCCACCAGGAGTTTCAGGGGGCCCATGGGTGATTCGATCGTCACCCGTAGGGGCACGGTCAGTCGGCCGCCTTGGCGGTCTTTTTCTCCTGCGCTTCGGCGGCTTCCTTGCCCTTCTTCTCCTCCCTCTCCTTCCTGCTCTTGAGTTTGATCACGTAGTCGGCCGCGTTCTGGAGGGCGGTGCTGAACCCGGGTTCAGCCCCTATGACTATCGTTATCTTGCCCATCTCCTTGGCCTTGGCCACGATGGGTAGGAAGTCCGTGTCCCTCGTCATCAGGGCTATCGCGTTGATGTTATCGCTGTAAATGGCTTCGACCGCTTCAACGGCGAGGTAGACGTCGACGTCCCCTGGGATGACACGTGGGACGAACCCTTGGTTGGCCACTGCCTCGATGAGCTTGTCGGAGGCGTACTGGTTGAGGTAGGCCATTCCGATCCTTATGGTCCCGAGTTCTTCTATCAGTTCTCTAACTTCTTTGAGACTGACGTTAAACTCTTTTCTAAGCATATTAGGTCCGTCTATAAACATAGCAATGTCTAAATTACCCTTCTTCGCCTTACGCTTTATTACCCCTCCCACGTAATCTTTCACCGTGTCTAGCAATCAAGGATTTACCCCTTGGCGCGGATGTAAGATTCGAGGATCGTCTCTCCGGGGAGGAAGTGGAACGGAAACCTCTCGACGACGGCCCCGTCGACGGCCCCGGATCTGACCAAGCAGGTCGTCATGTTGGGACACGATTCGGAATATAGAATGATCGGAGGAGAACACGAGCCCAAAACCGTCCGTATGGAACCGTTCGACAGGACCATACCCGTCACCACCGTGACGTCGTGGCCTCCGTCCCTCGGTCGGGAGGGGTAGGGAACGCCCGGATGAGCGTCCACGACCTCGACGTCGAAGCCTCTCTCCCTCAACGTCTCCAGGATAGGGGCCGAGTGACCGATCAAGAGAAGCCTTCGCCCGGTCGCCAGATCCTCGACGATGTCCGCGACCATCTCCGCCCTGATCGTCCTGGCTTCCTTCCATCTGGCCCGAGCCTCGTCGAGGGGGTCTGGGGTCGGGACGTCCTCGGCCAACGCGTCCAGGCACGCCGCTCTTATCCCGGGTGGTCCGGCGATGGCGATCCTGCGGACGCTCTCCCCCAGTGCATCCCCTATCGAGCGGGCGGACGGGTGGTGGGCGACGCCGAACCTCCCGTCCTCCGTGCCCACGATGATCACGTCCGAGTCGTGTTCCCTGTCCTCGTCGGGTGGTCTCCTACGGCCCCGTATCGTCACGGCCACGCTTACCTTCGAGTCTCTCCCGGTTCTCAGGATCTCCTTCAGGGCCTTCGAATAGAGCCTGAACCGATCCATCGGCGTACCTCCTGGGGTCCGCGTCCGCCCTCCCGACCTTCACCTCGAGGTTCGATACCTTGTCCCTCAGGGCGTCTTCGATTATCGAGGAGGGGTCGCCCTTCCCTTCCACGTCCGTGAGGAACACGTGCTCGCGAAACGTTCCGTCTTCCGTTACGATGACGGACCCGGGGTAAGCGTCCGCCCTTCCCACGCGGAACCCACGGCTTTCGAGCGCCTCGACGATCTCTTCGAGGAGTTCCTCGGGATCCGTCGAGGGGGGAGCGAGGAGCCTGACGTCGACCCAGAGTTTGGCCACTTCACTCCCTCCTGACCTCGAGCCCCATGTCGAGGAGTTCCTTCAGGACTTCTTCGACGAACCTCGCGTACCTGCCTCTTCTGCCCACGAAGGCGCCGAAATCCCTCTCGGGTACCACTACCCGTAGGTTCGGTCCGGCGATGTCCACGTCGATTATCCTCTCCCCTATCCAGGGTACCGGGTGGATGTCGGCTATGAAGTCGACGAAGTCGAGGGTCAGGTGGGTTACGACTATGCTCATGCCGGTTTCCGCCTCGATCCTCTCTATCCTCTCGCCCCCGGTTCCCACCACGCGGCCCACGTGGCCCTCCTTGGTCACTATCACGGCCTGGGGCACGGTGTCGGTCTTTATCTCGAGGTCCTCCGCGATGGGCTCCACGTAGAGCACCGTGAGCACGTCGGCGTCCGGGGCTTCCACCATGGTGACGTCTAGTATCTCCCTCTCCACGTCGTTGAGCTCCCTGTTCCTGACCCTTATCTCGAGTTGGATGTGGATGCCGCGCCTGGCCCCGGGCCTGACGATGTCCCTTATCCCCAGGTCGATGACCTCGGCCTTGGGTTCCTCGGAGAGTACCTCCCTCATCAGGGTGGCTCCGCAGCGTTCGACGTCGATGTCCTTCTGGAACACGGGGTCTCCGGTTATGAGGAGCCTCGAGTTGTGGCCCATCCTGGCCAGGACCTCGCCCGCGTTCTCTGGTAGCATGTTCTGGACCTCGTCCAGGAGTATCACCGCGTTGTCGAAGGTCCTGCCCCTGACGAAGTGCGTGTCGACGATCATGATCTTCTCCTGTTCCACGAGCTCCTCTATCTCGGACCTGCTGACCTCCGGGGACGCCGATAGGACGTCCATTATCGGCGATACTATCAGCTCGTCGAACCTCTCGGGCATGTCGGCGCTGCTCATCTCCTCCTTGGTGGCCACGTCGACCAAGGGTCTCGTGACTATGAAGCGTTCGTAATCCCCTTCCATCACGGCCTGAACGCCGTAGGCCGCGCAGAAGAGCGTCTTACCCGTGCCCGTGGGGCCGAAGGATGCGACTATCTCGTTCGACTCGTCTTGGAGGGCCTCCACGAGTCTCTCCTGTCCCTCGGTCTGGGGTTCCACACCCAGGATCTCCACGCGTGCACACCCCCTATCTGCCGAACCTTCTCTCGCGTCGCTGGAACTCCCGGATCGCCCTGAGGAGGTCTATCTTCCTGAACTCGGGCCAGTACACGTCGACGAAGTACAGCTCCGAGTACGCGGAGTACCAGAGGAGGAAGTTGCTGAGCCTCTCCTCCCCGCTCGTTCTTATTATCAACTCTGGATCCGGGAGGTCGCCCACGTACACGTACCGCCTGAACGTGTCCTCGTCGATCTCTTCCGGGTCGAGCTTGCCGTCTTTGACGTCGTGGGCTATGGCGCGGACGGCGTCGATGATCTCCTGTCGGCCACCGTAGGCCACGGCCACGTTGAGGAAGCGCTTGGAGTACCTCCGCGTGAGCTTCTCGGCCCTCTTTATGGCCCTCCTGACGCGGGCTGGGAGGAGGTGGAGTCTCCCCACGGCCCGGACGGCGACCTGTCTCCTGTGGATGCGTTCGCTCTCGGCGAGCTTGTTGAAACGTTCTTCCATCAGGTCGAACAGCCTACGGAGCTCCTCCTTCGGGCGTCGGAGGTTCTCGGTGGATAGCGCGTAGACCGTGACCGCCCTCACGCCCACGTCCCAGCACCATTCCAACACGTCCTCCAGCTTGTCGGCCCCGAACCTGTGTCCTTCCCAGGGGTCGAGGCCCATCTCGCGGGCGAAGCGGCGGTTGCCGTCCATTATGATGCCGACGTGTTCCGGGATGGGTCCCTCGCGCACGGCTTTCTCGAGCAGGCGCTCGTACATCTTATATATCGGTTTGAGCGTGACCCTCGCGACCTGCCTCGCGACCCTCCTCGGGTTCACCGTCCTAACGTTCACCGATATCAGCGCTCTCACCCCCTACACGGGGGAACTCGGCCGGTTGATAGGGATCGTGTCCGACACCCACGACAACCTGGAGGCGGTCCGGGAGTTCGCGCCCGAACTCAACGAGTTCGGTGTCGACGTGCTGTTGCACGCGGGTGACTACATAGCACCCTTCACGCTCCCCGAGTTGGCACGGGTGGAGTGCGAGGAGTTTATAGGGGTTTTCGGAAACAACGACGGGGAGCGTGATTTCCTGAGGGAGAAGGCGGAGGAATTGGGCTTCGAGATCGTTGGCGAGGTGTTCACCGGCGAGGTCCTCGGCCTCAAGGTCGCCATGGTTCACGGGGTTCACGAGGAGGTCGTGGAGGCCTTCGCGGCGTCGGGAGAGTACGATCTGGTGGTGTACGGTCACACGCACGAGCCCGACGTGAGGAAGGTTGGAGACACGCTGGTCGTGAACCCCGGTGAAGCGTGCGGTTACGTGACCGGGGAGAGGTCCGTCGCGGTTCTCGACCCGGATAAACTCGAGGTCGAGATCATCAAGTTCTGAACCCTCAAGGACCGATGACGAGCGCGGCCTTCACCGAGCCGTGATGAGATCCACCCGAGCCGAGGTTCTCACCCCGTTCACGCGTCCGGACCTCGACGATCCAAGGCTTTCCAACGCGCTCGCGGAACGGTTCCGCGATCACCCTCACGTTCTCGCCCACCTCAGACGTCCCGTGTCCATGTACACCCTCCGCGTCAACACGCTGAAGGTGGACCCGGAGGAAGTCGTCGAGGCCTTCGAGGCGATACACCCGGACCGCGAGGTTAGGGTCAGCCCGTACGCCGATGAAGTCGTCGAGGTGGAGGTGCTGGGTCCCGAGCCCGTCGAGGTCCACGATAGGTTGGTGGTCGCGGATAAGTTCGCGGCGGAAAGCGTCTACGTGGGTGCGGATCTGTACAAGCCCGGTGTGATCGACGTCGTGGGTGACGTCGGCAGGGGCGATCGTGTAACCGTGGTGTCGGAGAGGGGCCACGTGGTGGCGGAGGGGGTGGCTCGGGTACCGGGGCGCGAGATGGTGGAGGGTGAACGGGGGCCGGCCGTGCGGGTAACGCGATCCGTGTTCTCGGCCCCCAGGTTCAGGAACACCGAGCCCTACGCCGAGGGTTGGATATACTCCCAAGCCCTTCCCTCCGTCCTGGCCGTGAAGGCGCTGGATCCCGAGCCGGGATGGACCGTCGTGGACGCCTGTGCGGCCCCGGGGGGCAAGACGACGCACGTCGTTCAGATCATGGAGGGAGAAGGTAGGGTTGTGGCGATCGATAGATCGAGGTCCAGGCTCGAGAAGCTGGAGGCGAACGTCAGGCGTTTGGGCATGGAGGACGTCGTCGAGGTCGTTCACGGGGACGCTCGGAAGGTCCTGCCCAGGCTTCGGGACGTGGACGCGGTGATAGTGGATCCGCCCTGCACGGCCGTGGGTGTCAGGCCGAAGCTGTGGATGGAGGCGACTTGGGAGGAGGTGTTGGGGCTCCCGGGTTACCAGTACTCCATACTGAGGGCGGCCGTGGAGGCCCTCCGCGACGGTGGGTACCTCCTGTACTGCACCTGCACGCTGACACCGATGGAGAACGAGGCCGTCGTGAGCAGGGCCCTGATGGAGTTGGATCTAGAGCTCGAAGACCGTGTGATGCGGCCCGGGCGATCGGTGGATCCCGGGGTGCTTTTCGATCCGAGGGACGACGTCCCCGGGTTCTACTACTGTGTGATGAGGAAGGGGTAACCTCGGGTGGCCAGGATCCCCCTCGTGGACAGGAGGACCGTACTCGCCTTCGTCGGAGGCCTCGTCCTGGTAGCCTTCATGGTGTACGTGTTCAACCCGTGGCGCGCGATACACCTGATGGAGAGGGCGGACCCGCGTTACCTCGCGTTGGCCCTCGCGATCCAGGTCTTGGACCTACTCCTTTGGGCCTTGAGGTGGCACGTGGTGCTCCGTAGGAGCGGGTTGAAGGCCCCTTTCCTGACCGTGTTCCTGGTGAACAACGTCTCCATGCTCGTGAACAACGTGACCCCTAGCGCGAGAAGCGGCGGCGAGCCGGTCAGGGTGTTCCTCCTGGCCAAGGCGACGGGGTACAGGATGAGGGAGGTCGCTTCCACGGTCGTCGTGGATAGGGTCCTCGACTACGCTCCTCTCGTGTTCCTGATGGGGCTGACCGCCGTCTTCACGATCGAGGCCGGCGCGGGCGAGCTCACCTACATCGCGTTCGGAGGCGTTGGGTTGCTGACCGGGGCGTTGATCGGCGCCCTGTACCTGTTGACCAGGGAGGATACCCTGGTGGGGATAGCGAACAAGATCTCCAGGTTCTTACCGGGGGATAGGAGGTTCGAGGAGGTGGAGAGGTGGGTCAGGGCCTTCACCGAGACGCTGCGGGAGGCGTTGAAGGATAAGGGAACGTTGTTGAGGGGCTCGGCGGTTTCGTTCGCGGTCTGGAGCTGCGAACTTATAAGACCGTACGTGGTGTTCGAGTCGCTGGGGAGGCCGGTCCCGTTCAGGGTGGTGGTGATAGCGTACACGGTCTCGATGTTCGCGGGTGTTCTACCCCTGTTCCCAGGAGGTCTAGGGCTGGTGGAGCTCTCCACGGCGTCCGTGTACAAGCTGTTCGGTCTGGGGGCGGGCATCAGCGCGGCCGCCACCCTGCTGGATAGGCTCATATCGTACTGGTTCGTCAACGTCGTCGGGCTCACGAGCGCTTTCATACTGACTAAACGGGGGCTAAGGGAGGTAGAAGATGCCATACGAGCTAGGGAGAGTAGAGACGATAATACGACCGGACGATGAGGGTGTAGTATCGTCGGACAACAAGGTGCTGGCGACGGTCTACCTGCATAAGGGAGGGGTTACGCTGATATCGGAGATTCACCCCAGACTCGTCAACGAAGTCGAGGAAGGGGATCATGTGATAGTTGACATACCGATAATGCCGTCCCCGAACGATCCCAGACCTCAACCCATCGTGGTCAAGGTGATCAAGGACGAAAAGATCGTAAACCGCCTGAAATCCGAGATAGAGGAGGAACCCGAGGCCCCGAGCGTTCCCGTGGTCGTTCCGGGTCAGCCTCCGACCCCGCCTCCTCCCCCGGAGGACATGTTCGGATGACGAGCGGGGGCAATCCCAAACGGAGCAGGGGATGGTCGGGCGTTGATATTCAAGAAGGGATCGTCCAAGAAGGACGACGAGGAGAAGCCCAAGCTCAAGCTCCCCGTGCCCGGCGGCGGTGGTGGGGAATCCGAAGGCGGGGAGGGAGAGGCACCCAAGCTGAAACCGCCGGCGCCCCCTAAACCGCCCGAGGGCGGGGAAGGTAAAGGGTTACCCAAGCCTCCGGTCCCTAAACCCCCCTCCACCGGCGAGGAAGGAGGGGAGAAGCCGAAGCTCTTACCGAAGCCCCCGAAGCCGTCGTCCGAGGGCGAGGAAGAGGGCGAGAAAAAGGGCGTCCCCATACCGCTCCCGAAGCCCTCCGAGGCCGCCGAAAAGGAGGAGGAAAAGGCCAAGGAGAAGGAGGAGAAGCCCAAGAC
>JAADCQ010000064.1 GCA_013154335.1 Methanopyri archaeon | reverse complement strand
TACCCGAGATACGCCAGGAGATCGGGAAGGTGGACGGGGACGTGGATGTTCACTTCACGCCGCACCTGGCCCCCCTCGTCAGGGGGATAGAGACGACGGCCCACTTCCTGCTCGCCGGGGACGACCTCGAGCCCGAAGACGTGAGGGAAGCGTACGTGGAGACCTTCGGTGAGGAGCCCTTCGTGAGGGTTCTCGACGTCGGCGAGGCCCCCAGGTTGTGGGCGGTCCGCGGGTCCAACTACTGCGATATCGGCGTGTTCGCAGTCGGGGACGGGCGTGTCGTGGTGGCCTCGGCCATTGATAATCTGACGAAAGGAGCATCGGGACAAGCCGTACAGAACATGAACTTGGTAATGGGTTTCGAAGAAACCGCAGGTCTGGAGCGCGATCAGGGTTTCCACCCCTGAACGTGGGGGCGCCGATGACGACAAGGGGGTTAGCGGAGTTCCGTGAAGAGCGTTTGCCGGCCCGAGGCGCGCTTCTGGAGGTCCCTGGGTTGCAGGTCCCCCGTGTTCAACGCCCCGATGGCGGGTTTCACGGGACCGGAGGTGGCCCCTCGTATCGAGGAGGCCGGCGCGGGTATGGTTATCCTGGGCGGCTACCCGGGGGATCGGGAGGCGTACGAGGCGTCCAAGCGTATCGCGGCGCGGGGAAGGGAGGAGTTCGTGGTTCCACCGGAGGATCTCCCCTCCGAGCTCTCCTCGGTGGACGTTCGGGTCCCGGTACTAGTCAACGTTCGGTTCACATCCCCGGAGGGGGCCGAGGAACTGTGTCCCGACCTCGCGGATATCGTCGATGGGGTGGAGATCAACGCGCACTGCAGGCAGCGTGAGATGGTGGAGGTCGGTGGAGGGGAGGCCCTGATGAACGAGCCCGAGAAGTTGTGCGAGATCATCGACGTGGTCGCTTCCCACGTGGGCGTGGTATCGGTCAAGTTGAGGGGGCCGCACCCGTCCTACGAGGATGTAGTCTCGGAGTTGTCCACCCACGGTGGTGTGGATTTCGTCCACGTCGATGCGATGAAACCTGGTGAGCCCACGTACGATCTCAGGTACGTCAGGCTGGCCCGTGAGGCGGGGTTGAGGGTCGTGGGGAACAACTCGGTCAGGACGCCGGAGGACGTGGTGGCGATGTTCGACGCCGGTGCCTCGGCCGTGTCCGTGGGAAGACCGTTACTCGAGGGGAGATGGGACCTACTGGGGGAGCTGTCGGAGTTCGCCGTGGGTAGGTTTTGGAAAGCGGGAGAATGATTTATAAAAGGAGGTGGCCGGACGGGTCATCGGACGGCGCGGGGGCGCCCGAGCCTGGTCAAAGGGGCGGGAATGAGGATCCCGTGGCCGTAGGGCCGTCCCGGGTTCAAATCCCGGCCCCCGCACCAAACCCAGGATCGTTACGAAGATCATAACGATTACCGCGGGGGAAGGGTTCAGGACCTGAGCGTAGCCACTAACGCCCTCTCGTCCAGGAACAGGTTGAGCGCGTCCTCGGGCCTCGTTACCACCACGTCCGCGGCCAGAAGCGTCCCCACGTACGCCCCCTCCCTTCCGACGACGCAGACGGACAGCGCGGCCTCCCTCAGCATCAGCTCGTCGTTGGCCCCGTTGCCGACGGCGGCGCACCTCTCGGGCCCCAGGCTCCTGATCAGCTTCAGCTTGTCCTCACGCTCGTTCCCCGATACCTTATGGACCTCCAAGTCCAGGTTCGCGTCTTCCTTCAACGTCTTCTCGACGGTCCCGTACGTGTCCGCCGAGGCCACGATCACGTTCACGCGCCTACACAGGTCGCGCATCAACGAGACGACGCGATCGCTCACGCTGCCCCTGAACGCGATCGTCCCGTTGTAATCCAGCACCACGTTCTCTATCCTCAAGGTCCCCCTGCCCGGGATCTCAACCTCGATCAACGGCACGTATCCCCGGGATCGAGACCGTTCCGGACGGGGGTGATATCCGTGTCGGGATCGTACCGCGCCCTACTTATTATTCAATTTACAACTTCTACCACAGAATGAAGTAGGGGGCCTCCCGTTGACCACCTGCAGGCTCCACCCGTACGAGGAGTGGACGGGGGTACGCGTCGAGTACGGAAGGACCGTCTTGATAATAGACCCCGGCAGGGGGAAGCCGTGCAGGTTCGGGGCGGCCAGGTTCGCGGGCAGACTGTTCGACAGGGCCGACGTATGCCTCCTCACGCACTTCCACCACGATCACTACGCCAGGATCAGGCGCGTGGACGCGGACGGCGTGGTGACGGGCGAGTTCACGGCGTTCCTAATGGAAAGATGCCTCGAGAACGGCCCTGAGGCGATCCCGCTGGAACCCTACGGCGAGATAGTCGTGGGCGACGTGGTCGTGAAGTGCGTCCCGGTCGAACACACGTGCCACGAGGCCCTGGCCTTCGTTCTGGAACCTTCCGACGGGGGAGGCCCCGTCGTCCTCTACACGGGAGACTGGTGGGAATCACCGGACGAACTCGTGTCGAAGGTGTCCAGGGTGACCGGAACCGTGGACGTCTTGGTCACGGAGGCGGCCGCCGTCCTGAGGGACGACCCGGGTAACCTGTGGGAACAGATGAAACGCGTCGCCGATATGTTCGACGAGGTCGTGTACCTAGTGTGCAGATCGTTCCCCGACGTCGTGGACGTTATCTCCGGGGCCCACGGGGAGGATCCCAGGGTCCCACCCGACGACAGGGAACTCCCAGGCATACTCGAGGCGGCGGGTGTCAGAGCGGACGTGGCTACCGGCACGGACGGACCCGTCGTGACGGTCAACCCGAAGATCGCCGTGGGCGTGGCATCCTCCAGGGAGGTCCCGCTCGTGGTCCCGGACGAGATGAAACCCCGCGTCGTCGGGGACCTAGGGTACGCGGGCAGGCTACTCACCGTCAAGATGGGAGGACACCCCACGCCCCTCGACGTGATAGCCCTCGCGGAGGAGCTGGAACCCGACGTCCTCGTCATCAGACACTCCAGCCCCAAGAACGCGACGGACGTGAAGGACGGGTCGAGCGTCAAGGACGTCAGGATATGGACCGAAGGCCTCATGGACCCGGGTCCCGTGGAGGTCTCCGGGTAGCGTATTAGGGGGCCACGGGGACAGACCCGAAGGGCGATCCAGGTGGGACTCATCGGGAGGGTATCCGAGCTCCTGAACGTCGAGAGGTGGAAGGTCGAGAAGGCCTTCGAACGCGGCACGCTTCAAACAGTCAGGGCCTCCTTCCCCGAATTCGCCTACGTGAGATCAAGGAGGAGGTTCGCCGGGTTCGAGAAGGGGACCCTCATCGTCCCAGACGATGGCGTCGTCGTACCCGGGTTCCCGAAGACCGAGAGGG
>JAADCQ010000032.1 GCA_013154335.1 Methanopyri archaeon | reverse complement strand
GAGGCCCTCGGCAACAACAGGGTGGTGTTGCTGTTCGAGGGACCGGGTTTCGACTTCGTGGTCAGGTTGATCTCCGGCGCGATAGCCAGGAGGATAGCCGTGTTCGTCGAAGAGGGGGAGGAGGTTTCGCGAGGGGATGTCATAAGCATGATAAGGCTGGGGTCGAGGGTCGACGTGGCCTTCCCAGCCGAAGTCATCGAGGAACTGAAGGTAGAAAGAGGGGACAGGGTGAAAGCCGGTGAAACGCCGGTCGCGAGGATACGACAGAGAAGCCTGGAAGATGAGTGAACTCCTCACGCCGGCGTGCGCGTGTTCTCTCCTCAACATCGTGTCAGGCGCGCTGTCGATACTGGCCACGATAACGGGACACACGAGACTCGCCGTTTCCTTCATCACCCTATCGTTCGTGGCCGACTCGCTGGACGGCTTCCTGGCCCGAAGGTACGGGTGGGAGTCGGACTTCGGACTGCAACTCGACTCGCTGTCGGACATGGTCTCCTTCACCGTGGCCCCGGCCCTCTTGATCGTCGAGGGAGGGATGCTACCCTCCCCGATATCCTACGCGGTGGCCGTCGCCTTGATAGCGTGCGGTGGGCTGAGACTCGCCAGGTTCAACGTGATGTGTGCGGAAGGGTACCCCGTGGAGGGGTACTACCTTGGGCTTCCCGTACCGTGGGTCGGGATGCTGGTCGTGGCGCTGTACACGTTGGGGACGTCGCTATCGATACCCAAACCCGTGTGGTGGGCGGTGAACGGCGTCCTGGTGCCTTCCGCTACCTACTTAATGATCTCATCGATCGAGTTCCCCAGCGTGAAGAGGCCCCCCAACCCCGTGGTCGCCTTCGGAGGCCTATCCGTGCTCGGTCTCATGTTCGATCCCGCCATACCCGTGGCTCCGCTGAGGAACGTCTTCGACACGGCGGCGTCTATCGCCATGCTGTTCCTGATCCTAATCTGGTACCCCAGAGCCGACGGGGGACGGTGACCCTGCCGACGATCACGGGGTCCCCACCTGGACCGGTGTCTAGACTGGAAATACCAAGGGAGAAACTGCACGGTATAGCCGGGGCGGCGTTCATAGCGGTCCTGATAATAGCGGCCGCCGTGGGAGGATACTACTTCCTCGTTTACAAACCGTACATGGAACACCTTGAGAAGCTAAAGGCTGAGAAGTTGGCCGAGGTCAACAAGTACTTCACCGGACCGCTCGCCAACGATCCCGTTAAGTTCAAGCTAATTCAAATGATCATGTCAGCTCAAACCCCGGAACAAGTGCAATCAATAGATGTCAAAGGTATAGCGACGATAGAGTGGAAGAAATACTGGATAGGTCAAATCAAGTTCAACCAAAAACGTGGAATAGTTGAGTTAATTACCCCGCAAGGACCCCAGTTATTAAGTGTTAAGGATGCCATAAATAAGGTAAAGTCGATGAATTTGAAAGAACTGATGAAAATAACCGTGAAGAAACCTGAGACCGTCTTGGTAGCTATTAAGGTCAGAGCCGATAAGGCCCCGATGCCATTGTTCCGAGGAGAGAAGGTCACTTTGGTTATATATGGTGTTAAGAAAATATACGCTACACCCAAACCTGGAGCGGGAGCAACGTCAGCTTCTCATAAGGTGGTTGGGATTAAGTATAAGTGGATAAAGGTTGTTAAAGGGTGTGTTATAAGATACATATTCTTAACTAACGTAAATAATTGGCTGAACTTAACTACAACTGTTAAAATGATATCGGCTTCCGCTTTGGTCAATATTTACAAGTCAGGATCCGTCAACGCCGGTGTTAATTGGGTACTACTGGTCAACTCGGCGCTCGGTGGAGCTAAGGGAGGTGGGGCCGGAGCCGCCGGACGATTACCCGGTACTACTCAGATAACGGGTACAACCAGCACAGGTGCTAAATACAGAGAAGTTGCGTACGTCACTGACTTACGGGATTTCATTAAATTGTTGGCTTTGGAACAAGCTAAGAAGAAGGGAGGATTCATAAGGGCTTTGAACCAGTTAGAGGCTAAGGAAGGAATAAGAGGATGGAAATTCGTAGTGCTGGTTATAGAGATTCCTTCTGACTTATTAAAGGACAAGAAGATAGTCAAATCACTTATATACGGATGGGTTCTAGTCACACCCGAGATGAAATGAACGGGGGTGAAACCGATGAAAGCCAAGCTCGGGCTGGCGGTCCTAGCGGTCACGGCGGCTGCCCTGGTGTCCTCCGCCGGGATATACCAGGCCAGCTCCAATAACGCCCTCAAGGGAATCGAGGTCACCAAACTGAACGTTCAAACCTGGATAAAGGGTAGCGGGGTCAAACCGGGTTCGGTCACATGGCCGGGTGTCAAGGTCGAGTGGAGGTACACGAAGACCTCCGGCTACGCCAGGATATTCAACGTGAAACCCATACCTTTCGCGTCCTTGGCGCCCCCGAACATCGTGGAGCCCGGATGGCCTTTCCAAGTTAACAGGTGTACCTACGAGAGGCTCGAAGTATCGATAGAACTCAGGGGTTCCGGCGTTAAAACCGTGCCCGCACCGGTGGTCTTGGACGGGGGCAAGTTGATCAAATCGGACCCGCACCCGTCCGGTTGGGAAGGTAACGTCCCCGTTTATACCGTGGACCTGAGAGGGGGTAAGACACCCAAGATCACTTACGTGATGGTGTACTCGGGATCCGCCGGAGGAGCGGCCACGTCCGCTCCATCGTCCTCAGCGCCGGGAGCCGGCGTCAGCAGCGCCCCACCCGCCGGGGTATCCAGCGCCGCGGGAGGTTCGGTAGCGTCGGCCAAAGGGGGATCGGTGGCATCGGCCGCCCCGGGCTCGGTGGCCGCGGCGGGAGCAGGCGCCGGGGCGGCGACGGCCCCCACGGCCAAGGGATCGCCCTCATCGTCGGCCCCGAAGACCGCAAAGACCGGGGTCCTAGGGGCTGGAACGTATAAGACCGGTGTTTCCATATTCGCCCTCGGCGCCGCCGTGATGGCGGCGCTCCTGGGGGGCTACCTCCTATACCGAGGAGTAGGCTGATGACGGTGGCGGGACTCGCCCTCCTCCTCCCCTCACTGGCTTACCTGACCGATCTCTTGATCGATGAGATAGACTACTACACCCACAAGGACCTATACCAACTACCCGGTTGTTACATCGAAATACCTAAGATAGACTTAATAGCGCCTATAAACACGGTTTCACCCAACTACGGGGTGTACTACGATATAGACACCCCTCCCCCAGGCAGGCCGGGCGTAACCGTGTTCTTCGGCCACAGGACCATGTTCGGATCCCCGTTCTACAGGTTAAACGAGTTGAAACCGGGTGACAAGGTCATAGTCCACTGGTTCGGTAACACGTACGTTTACGTGGTGTACGCGAAGGAGGTCGTGAGCCCATCCTACAAAATACCGACGAGGTCGAAAAGGGACGAGTTGTGGTTAGTCACGTGCACTCCACCGACGACTTCCGAGTACAGGTTGATAGTAAAATGCTACAGGGTAGCGGCGGAAGTCGTCTGATCAACCCGCCCGCTCCAGGATCTTCTCCACCAAGCGCTTAAGGACCTCGTTCCTGTACGCCTCCGTGAACGCCACCGAACCCGCGGTCTCGTGACCGCCACCGTCCACGGCCGCCTCCGGGAGTTCCTCGGCTATCTCCTCGACTATCTCGTTGAGGTTTATACCCATGTTCTCCGTGGCCCTGACCACCGCGAAGTCCGGTCCGTACGCTACCGTCACGACCTTCGCATCGTCCCCTAACTTCTCGACGTAGTGATCGTGCACCATACCGCAGGTCTTGCCGGGTCCCGGGTACGTGAACTTCCTCGTGTATCGCTCGACGTCGAGCGTTATCACCTTCACACCATCCGCGTCGTATTCCTTGACGCCCGCCAGCGCCGCCTTCAGCTGCCTCTCACAGGCCTCCAAATGCTGCCTGTACAGGTTGTCCACGAGCCTCTTGTGCCTAGCCTCGTCACCGGTCGTTCCCAGGATGTCGTTGAGCAAGTGCCTACCCGGGGTGTGCCTGAGCTGGAAGTACTGGAAGTCGACGCTGTCCGCGATCTTCCTCAGATCTTCCCTGTCGAACCCCGCTTCCTCCGCCACCTCGATGGCTCTCTCCGCCTCGGGTGACTCGGCGTGGTCACCGACCGCGGACACGCCCGCGAGGTGCTTGATCCTATCCTCGACGTCCGGGTTCACCAGCCTGGCTATCTCGACCCCTAGCATCCCCGCCGGTATGTTCTTGCCGTCGCCGTCGGCCGAGTAAGGGTTGACGTGAACGTCCACGTGATCGTCTATCGGGAACTTCCTGAGACCATCAGGGGCCTCCCCGATCGGATCGCCCGGGTAGTGGTGATCCACGACCAGCACGTCCACGCCGTAGGCCCGCATCTCCTCGATGGCCGGAACGTCCTCTTCCGTGCACCCGATGTCCAGGAGCACCAGCAACGGTACCTGATGCCCGTACCTGTGAACGTCCTCCAGGCAGTGGTTAAGATCCCTGGCGGCGTCCTCCATCGTGTAGATGGGGGCCCTCGTCGGGAACCTCTTGTAGAAGTGGTACTCGGCCTCCGGGTCCGGGTTGTTCTCCTTCAGTATCGGTAGTATGGCCTCCTCCAGAGCGATGGCCCCGGAGACCCCGTCGGCGTCCGCGTGGTGTCTGATAAGGACGGGTCTCCCCTCCAGCACGGCCTTCCTGATCTCCTTCGCGACCTCCCTCATCCTGGGCCACAGTTTCCTTATCACGGGGCTGTCGATGAGGGGTTCTATCTCCGGGGGCTCCGCTTCTTCCTCTATGGCCTTCTCCACCAGTCGTCTGATCTCGACTTTCTCCGTACCCTTCAGCTTCTCCATGTCCAGGATCTCGATCTGCAGTTGACCGTCGTGCGTGGTCACCTCGCCGATTACCTTGACGTAGTCACCCGCCTCGATCTCCGGGTACGCTCGGATGCCCGGCCCCTCGAACGCCGCCATCCAGATGCTCCCGGTCTCGTCCCTCAGCGTGAACACGGTGGGACCCGGCGTCTGCTGAACGTGGACTATCTTACCCTTGAGCAGCACTGTGTCCCCGACCATGGACTCGTCGATACTGTCGACGGTGACTCGCTCGAGTTCCTTCTCGACCACTTCTTCCCGGTACTTGTCGGGCCTGTGGTCGATGCCTTTGATCGTGAAGTCTATCTCGCCGTCCTCCGGTCTGACGTCCGTGACCTTAACCACGACCTCGTCGCCTATCGAGAAGTCCTTGGGCTCCATCCCGGGCATGTCACGCCTGTGTAACAGGCCTAGGGTCCTGTCGTTCAACTCGATGAACACGCCGTACTTCTCTATCCTGGACACGCGGCCCTTGTAGAGCTCCCCTTTCTCGACGTCTTCGTAACCGCAAGCCGGGGATAGAACCTTGACCTTCGGCACCTTCTCCTTCCTGATCTTCTTGATCTTCTCCCGGCATTCCTCGCAGAGGTCCTCCTCCGCGTGCGGGTCCAACTCCTTCCCGCATTCCCTGCAGACGACGAGGCGGCCCGTCCCATCGCAGCGCTCGCACTTTTCGTAAACCGTCACCGTGCCCTTACCTCCGCACTTGGGACAGGGTACGTCGTGGGCGCCGGCTAGATCGTAGCCTTCGACGGCGTGTTGGGCGGCCCCCTTGAAGTGGTCACTTATGTCCTCGGAGCCGACGTAACCCGTGCCGCCGCACTCGGGGCACTCCTTCTCTCCCTTCGGGACCTTGCCTTCCCCGTCGCACTCGGGGCATTTCTTGTACGGCAAGCGATTCCCCCGGCGGGTAACACGGGCTGGGATCGATTTAGGATCTCTCGGCCAGCCCGGTCACGACTTTCTCGACGGCCCGCACCACGTCCTCCAGGTCTTCCTCGGTCAACCCTGGGTGAACGGGGATGGAGAGTACCTCTCTGGCCGCCCGTTCCGACTCAGGGAGGCTCACGTTGGCGGAGCCCTTCCGGGCCAGCGCGGGTTGTTTATGCAGTGGGATCGGGTAGTGGACGGCGCACTCGACCCCCTCGGCTCGGAGGGCCTCGGCGAATTCGTCCCTACCGACCCCGAGTTCCTCCGTGTTGATCCTTATCGTGAACTGGTGGTACACGTGTTCGGCCCACGGTTTCTCCACGGGGAGCGAGATGTACGGTTCGAGATCCGCCATCTCCTTCAGGTAGAATCGGGCGTTCCTTCTCCTCGCCTCGTTGAGTTCGTCCAAACGCTCGAGCTGGACCAGCCCTATGGCGGCCGCGATGTCCGTCATCCTGAAGTTGTACCCTATCTCCGCGTGGTGGTACCTCTCGATCTCGCCGTGGGATCTGAGGGATGCGATCCGGTCCGCCAGCTCCCGGTCGTCGGTCGTGACGGCGCCTCCCTCTCCGGTCGTGATGTTCTTGGTGGGGTAGAAGCTGAAACACGCCGCGTGACCCAAGGATCCCACGGGATTCCCCTTGTACGTGGCCCCGTGGGCCTGCGCCGCGTCCTCGACCACGAGGGCGTCGTGGTCCTCGGCCACTTCGTTGATCGCGTCCATGTCGGCGGGATGACCGTAGAGATGGACCGGGGCTACCACGACGGTCGTGTCCTTGAGGTGGGGTTTCAGCGCTTTGAGAGTGTCTTCCAGGTGCTCGGGATCCATGCAGTAGGTTTCTGGATCGATGTCGACGAACACCACGTCCGCGCCCGCGTGTAGGGCCGCGCTGGCGGTCGCGATAAACGTAAAAGCCGGACACAGGACGACGTCGGCGCCCAGGGCCTCGTAAGCGAGGTGTAGGGCCGTGGTGCCCGAGCTGGTGGCCACGCAGTGCTCGGTCCCGGCCACCTCGGCGAAGGCCCTCTCGAACTCCTCGACCCTGGGTCCCTGGGCCAGTTGACCCGATCGAAGTACCTCGGCGACCGCCTTTATCTCCTCGTCGGTCATGGAGGGCCTCGCTATCGGTATAGGGTCGTCCCTGACGGGTTCGCCCCCTTCGATGGCCAACCTGACCAAGTCCTCACCACCCGCGGTCCGACGGGGGAAGCGTCGTTGTCGGAGGATGTCGTTAGAGGGGTTATCGTCAACTACAGGGGAGGTAGACACACGCAGGATCCCAGGCAGTGCGTAATAGAGTTTGAGGGAATAAACGACAAGGGCGAGGCAGCCAAGCTGATCGGGAGGGAAGTCGTTTGGAAGCACCCCGAGACGGGTAAAACCATCAGAGGCAAGATCGTGGCCACCCACGGCAACAACGGGGCCGTGAGGGCCAGGTTCGAGAAGGGGTTACCGGGTCAGGCCCTCGGGACCGAGGTGGAGGTGCGGTGAAGACCAAGATCGTGCGTGAAGGCGAGACCGAGCTCGAGGTTCCGGACGTCCGTGGGCAGCCCTCCTCGCGGGACCCCGCCTTTTACAACCCAGCCATGGATGTAAGCAGAGACCTCACGGTATCCTACGTCGCCGCCAAGGACGCCACCGTCGTGTGCGATCCGCTGGCGGGGGTCGGGGCCCGGGGTATCAGGATAGCCGTCGAGTGCGAACCGGACATCGTGGTACTCAACGACGCCAACCCCAACGCGGTGGAGCTGATACGGAGGAACGCCGAGCGTAACGACGTTCTCGACGTCTGTAGGATCGAGAACAGGGACGCCAACGCCCTCATGTACGAAGACGAGCTGGCCGGTAGGTTCCACTACGTCGACGTGGACCCTTTCGGTCCCCCCGTACCGTTCGCCGACGCGGCGGTTAGAACCGTCACCAACCGCGGCTCCGTCGGGGTTACCGCCACCGACACCTCGGCCCTCGCCGGAAGGTATCCCAAGGCGGCCAGGAGGAAGTACTGGATTCGAGTCGAGAGGGTCGAGTTCTACCACGAGATAGCCATGCGCGCACTCGTCGGTTTCTTGGTGAGAACGTGCGCCCGGTACGATCGCGCCTTCATCCCGGAGCTGACCGTCTTCCACCGTCACCACGTGCGGGTGTTCGGATCGGTACGCAGAGGGGCCGGCAGGGCCGATCGCGCGTTGAACAGCCTTGGGTACCTGTTCTCCTGCCCCGATTGCGGGAGTCCACACGCGGCCCGGGACCCGATCGTTCGATGCCCTAGGTGCGGTAGGGAGATCCGAGGCATCGGTCCGGTCTGGCTGGCGGACACCACGGATCCGAACGTAGCGTCGGAGGTGGCCTCCGAGTGCGAGAAACGTGGGTTCGAGGAGGCTTCAGGGGTCGTGATGGGATGTCTGGAGGAGGTCGGGACCAACCCGTGGGCGTACGACGTTCACGCGTGGGCTTCCAAGCTGGGTCTCAGCGAGGTGCCTCCCGTGAGATCCGTGCTGGAGTCCCTTAGGAACCTCGGGTTCAAGGCCGTGATCCCGCACTACTCCCGGGCGGGTCGCGTGTTCGTCAAGACGAACGCCGACCCCTCCGAATTCGAGAACGCGATGCTGGAAGCGAGTCGGGAGGTGGACTGATCATGACCCTAGTTCAGGTAGCCCTGGACCTAACATCCCTGGAGGAAGCCCTCGACGTGGCCCGTTCGTGCGTTGAAGCCGGCGTTCAGGTGCTGGAGGCGGGCACCCCGCTGATCAAGGCGGAGGGAGAGAGGGCCATCAGAGCCCTATCGGAGGAGTTCCCCGAGAGACTCATCGTGGCGGACACCAAGACCATGGACGTCGGGGAGCTCGAGGCCAAGATGGTGCTCGAAGCGGGCGGGGACGTCGGTTGCGTCCTCGGGGCGGCCCCGGAGGAGACTATATCCTCCTTCGTCGGGGAGATGCATCGGAACGCGGCGGGCGCCCTCGTCGACACCATAGGGTGCGACCCTGAGGATGTCATGGAGAAGCTCTCCAGGATCGAAGAGCCACCCGATTATCTCCTTCTCCACGCCGCTATCGACGAACCTATCCACGGGGGAGAACTCCTGGAGAACGCGAACGTCGACGACATCGACGTGGGCCTCGCCGTCGCCGGCGGTCTCACCCCCGAGAGGATCGACGAGATAGACGGTGTCGATTTGATAATCGTCGGCGGCTACATAACCGGGGCCGAGGACCCGGAGGAGGCCGCCCGAGAGGTCCTCGAAGCCGCCGGATCGGAACCCTACCGCTACCGGCCTGACCCCTCCGACGCTGAGTTTCTAAGGTCCATACGCAGGTACGACGTGGTAGCGGCGATCGACCCCGGAAGCGAGGTTTTGAACGCGGCCCTGAACGTTTTGGAGTGGAGGAGACCGGGTCTCGAAGTGGCGGAGGCCGGCGACCCGGACGAGGTCCCCGACGGTGGGGACGTGCTCATCGTCAAGGGCGCTGACGGTTGGTCGGGGGAGGACCTGAAAAAAGCCGTCGGCGGGTTCCGGAAGGTCATCCTCGTGGCGGAGGATAACGTGCTGAAACTCCACGGGATCGCCGACGCCGTCGTCGAGTTCTGAAAAGGGGTGACCCTCATTGACCGAAGACGTTTACGAGGCGATCATGGAGGTGGCCCGAAGGCGCGGGATACTGTTCCCCGCGTTCAGGATCTACGGGGGCGCGAGGGGTTTCTACGATTACGGACCCCTGGGCGCCGTACTCAGGAGGAAAATAGTCGACAGGTGGCGATGGTACTACGTACATCGTGAGGGTTTCATGGAAGTGGACTCGCCCACCCTCGGCATATCCGCTGTGTACGAGGCCTCGGGACACGTTGACCACTTCATGGATCCTATGACCCAGTGCAAGGAGTGCGGTGAGTTCTACCGCGCGGATCACTTGATAGAGGAGGAACTCGGGATAGACTGCGAGGGCAAGTCGCTCGAGGAGTTGAACGAACTGATAGAAAAGCACGACATCAGGTGTCCCGAATGCGGCGGGGAGCTCACCGAGGTCACGGAGTTCAACCTCATGTTCTCCACCAACATAGGGCCGAAAGAGGGTCGAACGGGCTACCTACGACCCGAGACCGCCCAAGGGATATTCATCCAGTTCAAGGACCTTTACAGGCTGGCCCGACAGAGGCTCCCCTTCGGCGTCGTTCAGATCGGTAGGGCCTACAGGAACGAGATCAGCCCGAGACAGGGCGTGATCAGGCTCCGAGAGTTCACGCAGATGGAAGCCGAGGTGTTCTTCGACCCCGAGGAGAAGGAAGTCCCCCACTTCGACCGGTACGCCGACGAGGAACTGTACTTCTACCCGATCGAGGAGCAACTCAAGGAAGACGGTGAGATGTACAGGATGACGGTGAGAGAGGCCGTCGAGGAGGGACTCGTGGAGCAACCCATAGCGTACTTCCTCGGGCTGACCAAGAGGTTCCTGACGGATCTCGGCATACCGGATGAAGCGATCAGGTCACGTCAACACCTGCCCGAGGAGAGGGCTCACTACGCGCGCGACTGCTGGGACGTGGAGGTGAAGTTGGAGAGGTTCGGATGGGTGGAGGTAGTCGGCATAGCGGACCGTACCGACTACGACCTCCGAAAGCACTCGAAACACAGCGGTGAGGATCTGCGCGCGTTCAAGGAATTGGACGAGCCGAAGGTCGTCTACAGACCGAAACCTAAGATGAACGAGTTGGGGCCCCGGTTCAAGTCCGACGCCCCGAAGGTGGCCGAGGCGCTGAGGGAGATAGAGGCGGAGGATCCGTCGGAGTTGGAGGGCGGCCTGGAAGTTGAGGTGAACGGTGAAAAGATCGAGGTACCCCCCGAGTGCTACGAGGTAGTGGAGGAAAAGGTGTCGGGGATCAGGTTCTACCCGCACGTGATAGAACCCTCCTACGGGCTGGACAGGATCTTGTACTGCGTCCTGGAACACAACTTCGACCCGGAGAAGGGTGCGTTCAAGTTCCCCGCGTGGTTGGCCCCGATCGAGGTGTGCGTGTTCCCGCTCCTCAAGCGGGACGACATGATCGACGTGGCTCGGAAGATCGCGGACGAACTCTCGGAGGCCGGGTTCATCGTCGAGTACGACGACTCGGGATCGATCGGACGGAGGTACGCCAGGGCGGACGAGATAGGCGTCCCTTACTGCGTTACCGTGGATCATGACACGCTCGATGACGATACCGTGACGATCAGGGATAGGGACACCACCGAGCAGGTGAGGGTCCACCTGGACGACTTGGAGGACGCGTTGAGAAGGCTGTTGCTCGGGGAGGCTAATCTCGAGGACGTCGGCGAGCCCTTCTCGCCCAGCCAGGGGTCCTGACGTCCCCCTCCGGCTCGTCGTACCCCGGAATGAACGGTTTCACATCCAGGACCGGGGATCCCTCCAGGGCGTCCAGTTCCCTCACCTTCAACACCCCCGACCTCGGGTACACCGTGAGAAGCTCGCACAGGCACATCAGGATCGGGTTCGGTCTGTCCGGACTCCTGGTGGCGAAGACACCGTACCTCCTGGGCACCCTCCCCCTGAGTGGGTGGACCGTCAGCACGTCCCTACTGGACCTATGACCCCACCACATCACCCACACGTGGGAGAACTCCTCCAGACCCCGCAATCCATCCCGGTACTCGTCGTCGATCCTGAGCGTCGCCGTACCGTCGTCTTGAACCCTGATCACACGACCCACGGGCTTCAGTTCCATACGTTTCGATTCCAACTCGACCTCGCCTCCCCAAGGGGTCGGATCTGTTGACGAAGTACTCCCACGTGATGGAATGTCACGGTAGGGTACCGGTGAAGGTGACGTGGAAGGACGGGGAAGTTACCGTGGAGGCTACCGGGGAGCCGTCGGTAGAGGAGTGCCCACTAATGTCACACAAGGAAGGGTACGGGAAGCTTTCTCGAAAGTCCGCCGAGAACCACGTATTAAAGTTGATCGAAGAGATCGGGGCATTCACTCCCCGGAGGAAAGTGATCGACTGCGAACCATACGTGTCCTTCGGCGTATCAGAATCGCTTTCAACGGCGTTACAATACGGGCTACTGGATGCGGTAGTCCTCGTCTCCGACTGCTTAGGAACCGTGGTAACGGACAAACCAGCCCTGGTGCAGGGCCTGGGGGGCAGGATCTCCGGGATAGTCGAGACCGACCCCGTACCCGAGGTAGTGGAGAAAGTCGAGTCGAAGGGAGCCGTGGTCCTGGAGAGGATAGACCAGGAGGAAGGGCTGGAAACGGCCCTAGAAGAGGGGTTCGAAAGGGTGGCCGTCACGGTCACCGACCCGGAGACCGCCGTGGCGCTGAAGGAGGCCCACGACACGGTGTTCCTCGCCGCGGTCCACGTATCCGACGTCGAGGATCACGAGGCGGAAACCCTGGTCGACAGCTGCGATCTGGTGACGGGATGTCCCGGACCCGCCGCCGAACTGGCCGGGAAGAGATCGCTGCTCCAAGCCGGCGAAGGGATACCGGTGCACGCGATGACCGGGTGGGGTGTCGACGTTATGCTGGCCCGGATCAGGGAGCTGACCGGGTTCAGGAAGGTGATGGTGCGATGATACCCCCCTCGAGGGCGGAAACGCAGGCCTGGACGTGGGCCGCCGTGACCTTCGGCGTAGTGCCCGCCCTCATGAAACCACTCCCGGTACCCGAAGGCCTCAAGATCGCCATCGAGCTGGCCTTGCTGGCCTCGTGGTTCTTCCATCAGAGGATAACCGACATCGAAGTGATGAGAACAGGTCGTATGCACCCCAGGTACGCCGTCAAACCGCTCAAAGTCACCTTGACATTGATAGGACTCCACTCGACCCTCATCATGAGCGTCGTGACCGCCGTCACCCTCATGGGGTCGTTCAAGGTCCCGAAGGCCGTCGGTGAGGTCCTCTTCCCCGTATTCACGTTCCTCGTGGCCACCCCCGCTCCCCTCATGTTGTTCAGGAGGAAGTATTACCTCCACGTCCTGGCCAACCTACCCCCGGAAGCTAGGGAGGAGATAGTGAAGACCTTCCGACGCGCCTGCAGCCTCGACGCGGCTTGTCCCCCCGTGCTCGCCGTCCTGGATCTAACGTTGCTGAAACGGGGTAGGTTTTCTCCCGTCGACGTGCTGTCCATCGTGGTCATAGCCGGGGTCGCCTTCGTCTACGCCAGGTTCAGGCAAGGCTACCTACTGGGGGAGTGATCGTGACGGACGCGGTACCCGTTCACGTGGGCCTCTTCGGCCACATAGACCACGGTAAAACCGCGATAGCGGCGAGACTCACCGAGAAAGCATCGACCGCGGCCCTCGACAAGCACCCGGAGGAGAGGAAGAGAGGGATCACGATAGACCTCGGCTTCTCGGCTTTCGACCTCGACGGCTACAGGGTCACGCTGGTCGACGCCCCCGGACACGCCGACCTCATCCGCACCGTCGTCGCCGGTGCCGAGATAATCGACGCCGCCATCCTGGTCGTGGCCGCCGACGAGGGCCCTAACGTCCAGACCGGGGAACACCTGGTGGTCCTGAACCACTTGGGCGTCGACAAAGGGATCGTGGCCCTCAACAAGATCGACCTCGTCGACGAAGACACCTTGGAGAGAAGGATCGAGGAGGTCAAATCGATCCTCAAGGGAACCACCCTGGAGGGCGCCCCGATAGTACCGGTTTCCGCCAAGACCGGGGAGGGCATCGAGGAACTCAAGGACGCGCTGGCGAAGGTGCTGGAACCCCCGGAGAGGGACACGGACTCCCCCTTCAGGATGCCCATCGATCACGCCTTCAACATCAAAGGCGTCGGCACCGTCGTCACGGGGACGGTCCTCACGGGCGAGGTCAGCGTCGGAGACGTCGTGACGCTGTACCCATCGGGCGTGGAAGTTGAGGTTAAATCCATACAAAGCTTTGGTGAAGACATGAACTCAGCTTGCGCCGGAGATAGGGTTGGTATGGCTATTAAGGGAATTAAAGCTGAGGATATAGAGAGGGGATTTCAACTCGCCGAAGAGGGGTCTTTAAAGGTAACTAAACATTTAAATATAGAATTCAATATGGATCCTCTATTCAAGCATATTATTAAACCAAAAATGATGATACACGTTAACATTGGGATGAGATCCGTAACGGGAAGGGCGGTCCCACACGACAACCTGATGCTCAGGAGGGTTATCAAACCCGGGGAATCGTGCGAACTTTACCTTAGACTGAACGATCCGGTGGCCGTGAGGGAGGGCGACAAGGTCATCGTGATGAGGATGGACCTACCCCCCACGACCCTGAGGATAGCCGGGTCCGGCGAGGTTACAGGGATGGAACCCATCGAGGAGTTCAGGAAAAGGACCAGGCGCGAGGGAACGGTGACGAGACCCGATCACATGGGCAAGGGGCTCGCCGTGGTGGACGGGTTGGCTTTCGACAAGGAGTCCGCATCTAGGTTGATCGGGGAGGAAGTCAGAACCGAAAGAGGCGTCACCGGGAAAATCGTCGATACCCACGGTACCAGAGGTGCCGTTCTCGTCGACTTCGAGGACGACGTCAAGCCCGGGGAGAGGGTCATCATGGAACGAGAGCGATGGGTGAAGGTGTAGTCACTTCCCCTGTTACATCGGATCACCCGGTAGGGTTTTAAATTCGCCGTTAGTATCAAGAAAGGCGCCGGAAGGTAACTTCCGGGGATTTCTGAAAACAGATTAGGGATTAACTAAATTGAATCCCAAGAAACCATAAACGAACGTGTAGTATGCGCCGACCACGGGGCCGTTAAGCCTTGGGCTCACTGCCTGATCTCACCGTGGTCGGGGAAGAAGTCGGGTCTACCTTCGAACCCGAGGAACTGATCGTGACCAACCACATGGTCACCATGGCCATCGAGGAGGTCGTCGGAGAACGTAGCTCCGCGGTTTTAATGGAGGCGGGCAGGTTGATCGCCGAACACCTTGCGGAAGTGCACGCGTGCAAGACCGCCGAGGACGTCCTGGACGCCGCCGCGGACGCGTTCGGGTTCGACTACGCTATCGAGGACGATGTCATTAGGATCGGCAAATGTAAGGAATGCTTAGGGGTGTTTCACGGAGGTAGGAAATGTAAAATAACAGCGGGTATCATCCAAGGAGCTTACTACGTGGAGACCGGAGAAGTCCCTCCGGTTTGCGAGATCGAGTGTGGCGACGAGTGTGTTTTCAAAGTAGGGGAGAAGGGCGAGTGGGAATCCGTACCCGTCGATGAGTACCTCCGCCACGCTACCGAGTGGCTGAAAGGGGTTAACGTGGACCCCGAGGAAGCCGCGAGGTTCAAGGTAGCCACCGAGGCGGCGATAAGAAGGGTGTTGGGAGGCTCGGAGAGACCCATGTTCTTCAGGGCGGGTAAGGTGTACGTGACAGCCCTCTACGAGGTACTCGACGCCCCGGAGGACCCCGAGGAGCTCGTGGAGAGGTACTCGGAGATATCCGGGGCCGACTACAGGCTCGAGGGAGACCAGTTGATAATAGAGCCGTGCCTGGAGTGTGCCGGTCACGAGGGTACCGAACCGATGTGTCACGCCGCCAGGGGCGCCGTGGCGGGTCTCCTGGAACTGTACGGGGTACCGTTCAAGGACGTCGTGGAGACGAGATGCTCGGCCCCTGAAGGCGAAATCGTCGGCACGTGCACCGTGAAGATAAAGGGGACGTTGTGGACCGCCAAGAGGGCCGTCGCGGTCGTGAAATCCATGTTCGGATGA
>JAADCQ010000085.1 GCA_013154335.1 Methanopyri archaeon | reverse complement strand
CCTGGGAGGACTCGCCGACGGTCAACGCCCAACCAGGCTGCGCTGCAACGGCGACGACCGGTGCTGTTGTTCCCAGTGCTGAAACCGTGCGCGCTACCGGCTTAAGGCTCAAGGCCGGAGGACAATGAAATGGATCCGCCGCTCTGTGGACGAATCGAGGGAGGGGACGGAGGCGTCGCATTCCAAGCAATGTCACTGACAAGATGGAAGCGTTCAGGACCAGGAGGAGGGGAACCGCGAGGAGCGCGGTGATCCTCACGGCTCGCACGTCCCCGATGGTTAGTACTACGAAACACCACTGTCCGAATACTTATATACGTTTCTAAAACCGTCAGGGGATTCGGTCGGCCGGTGTGGGGACCGTGGGTACGGTATCTTTTCCCCTTTTGGCCGACACTATGCGAGGAATCACCCGTCGGCGGCTCCTCGTACACCCACGCGGCCAGAGCGCTGGAGAAACACCCCAGCACACGGGGCTGGGTCACTCAGGTGCCAAGGGAAGGACTGCTTCCGAGTACCACCACGGCATGCCCTTTGCATCGGGAAGGGCCCACCGGGAGTGCGACCCCGTGTAACAGGATGCTCTGAAGCTCGCCGTCCCTGTGGAGTCAGTACACGGTGGGTGCGGTATGGTCCGGGGATTCCTCAGAGTGTCCCACGTGCTCGACCGAGATCCGGAACCGGGCCGCCGACTGTTTCGCGGGCTTCCGAGCGCGGGAAGGTCACATCACGTCCCGTCCCGGTGAATGGCGAGCTCGGCGCTCTAGTCCATCACCCGAAGGCGCACATTCCCCCTCGAGCGCAGGGGCGTGGTGGTGCGTGCCTCACTCTCAGGGTCTGAACAGAACTCAATACCCTTCCGGCATCACGGCGACGCCCACTGCGAGCCACCCCGGCCGAGAGCGCCGGAGCGCTATGGGGACTGCACCGTCGCACCTCACCGCCAACGACTCCCGCCGAAGATGACGAACCCCGCCCTCTTCCGTTGCTAGTAAGGAGCTGGGCGTGAAGTTTCGCACTGTCCTTCGGTGTCACCGACAGCCCTTAGCGAGCACGAGAGCGCCGAATCAAGCCCTCGACGTCCTCCGGCACGCCGTCGAGAGACCGGGTTCCGGGGCATTTCCGGAGTGCGAAGCTAATCGTAACGCTTAAGCGGACTCTCAGGTTTTGTGTCAGTTACCTTAACGCAAAACAAGATACCGGCCCGCGAATTATGTTGTCAGGGGGTAGAACCTGTGGATGGGACTGTAAAATGTACCGCTCGCCTTCCGTTGCTGAGCTTGCTGCTAATTGCCCTGGTAAGCACGGTCACAACTGGAGCGGTTGCGGACCATTCAACCGACGTCGAGACCAAGGTGAGCGCTAACGGTGATTACGAAGCGTGCAAGGACCTGCTCGTAGGCGTTGAGGTTTACGACGATCAGGGGCACGTGATCGCGAGTTGTTGTTGGGACGGTAGGCACGATGCTCTCGGAGAAACGAAGGTCAGCAAGAATTGCGTCAGTCGTACCATAGACAAGTTCACCGTGAAGGTGACCGTACGCTACAAGAACCAGCCGTTGCTGGATGAAGATGCTCTCATACGCGTGATCCCAGGTCGAGGTATCCTCATCGAGTTTAACGGCCAAACTATCGAGCTCGGAAGCGGAAAGAGCACGTGGGAACTAGAGGAACCGCTTAGAGTCGTGCGGACGATCGACGGGAGGACCGTGGAAGTCACCCTCCGACCCGGCGCTAAGGTGGAAAACGTGAAGCGATGGTTCGGGGGCCAGTGGGTGGTTGACTTTCTCTACTGGGTGAACGGCGACGTAATCGTCCACGATAATAGGGGTGATTACCACGTCAATTTCGAGGCGCACGTGGAACACACGCCGTTAAACCTGATCGCCGTCATCACGGGGTCAGCGGCGGCGGGCCTACTACGCCCATTTCGCGGACGTCATGCTTCGCGTACCTGTTAGTAGGGTTAACGTATACGCGAGCCTGCTACGCGAAGACTGTCGGGAGAATAACGTGCGGGTCCGCGTGGTCTTCGAGACCCCGGAGGGCACCTTCGATCTCGGACGCTGGAACTATCTCTCCATGACTTTACCTTCCGAACCCTTCCGCGTGCGAGTCGAGGTCTACGACGGTGAGAGAGTGGTAGCGTGCTCCGAGTACGAGATCCGACCCGGTCCGGCCGTCCTGCATCTCTTCGGGCCCAGGTACATCCAGGTCGAGGTCACCTCGAAGACTACCAAGCAGTCCCCGAGCGTGAGGTTCCTCGAGCCCGAGGTACACTCTAGCGAGATCAAGATCCCGTTCACCCTCGAGACCCCGACAGGTACGATCCTGTACGTACTCTTCATCCACATCTACGCCCCCGACCTACTGCCGTCCGCCGAGGATATCACCCTGCAACTGCTAACCTTCTCCACGATCAACCTAGTACGTGTGCTGAACCACCTCCTGAACGTCCCGGACGAGGTTCTAAATCGACCCTTCACCGTGCCCAGGCTCCCATCCGAGTACGCGCTCGTTGGACTAACCGCCTGCCTAACCACCCTCCTCGCCCGCCACTACCTCGGCGTCGCGACCCTCGCCACCCTCGGCGTCGACATCGGTCCCGAACCCGGCTTCGCCACCCTTCCGCTCGGGCTTTGGGGCCTCCGACTCATCGCCGCAGGGACCGGACTACCCCTACCACTCGTCGGGGCGCTAGCCAAGCTCGTCCAGTGGGTCTTCGACGAGCGCTGGAGCTACGAGAAGCGACGGTACTGGTCCACCCCCATCTGGGAGGTGCCCAGGCTCGTCCTCACCACCCCACCCACCTGGTACCTCGAACGCGCCCTCCGAGAATGGCCGTGGCTCACGGCCTACATGCTCCTCGGGGCGATCGGCGTCAGCCTCCCACTCTACCTGTTCTCCTTCCCCTACCTCTACTCCCTCTTCGACGAACCACCATGGGAGGCACTGGCCGGCCTACTGGACGACATCCGAACCTTCGTCCTCGAACCGCTCTCCGAATCACCACCCATCGGACTAGCGAACGCTCTCCTCCTACTCCTACCCGTCCTAGGATCCTACCTGCCCACCCCGACACCACTCGCGACGGTCCTAGCCCTACCCTCCGCCCTCGAACACCTAGTGGCACTACTCCTGACACCGGCGCTACTCCTTGAAGCGCCGGAGACGGAGTTCAAAGCCGAACTCAGGGTCGCGTCGGGGACCGAACAGCACAAGGTGGTGGATGGTTGCGTACCAATAAACTGCGTGGGGCTCCTCGCCACCGTGCTGGGCTGTACGGGGGAACGGCGCTCACCATCGAGTAGACTTGAGGAACTGAAGCGTGTCGAGTGCGAAGGACACTCCATCCACCTCACCGGCTTTCCAGCCAACCCGGAGCCTCAAGACCTCGAGGGACGATGATGCCTTCGGCGTCTCGCTAGCGGAAGTGGTGGAAGTGGAACATTGGGTAGGATATTCCACAGCAAGGTA
>JAADCQ010000034.1 GCA_013154335.1 Methanopyri archaeon | reverse complement strand
TCGATGACGCGCCGTACCTTACCGGTCACTACCTTGTCCCCGACGACACCGGTCACTTCGACCTCGGCCCTGGTTCCCAGGTACTCGGACCCTCCCTTGATCCTGATCTTGGGGCCGCCCTTGACCGGCCAGGCGAACGCGTCGTTTCTACCGTCCAACGACGGTTCGGCCACGAACGCCTCGACCCTACGTCCCACCCACCTACGTTTCAGCGCCCTGTTCAGCCTCTTCGCCTCGTTCGCTATCATCCTACTCGCCGGATCCTCCCTGGGCCCGGGTCCGGGTGGGAAGTCCCCAAAGGCGGAGGCGGGTAGCGGTCGGAACCTGTAGACCGTTACCTTCTCTGCGCCGAGTTCCACGGCCTTTCTCATCGCGGCTATCGTAGCCCTGGCGGTCCTTTCCGTCTGCCCGGGGAGGCCGTACACGAAGTACACGTGTGGCCTTAAGCCGGCCCTTGAGAGTAGCTCGACGGCCTTGAGGGATTCCCCGAGGGTGGAGGGTTTCCCTATCGCCTTGAGGAGGCCTTCATCACCCGTCTCCACGCCCACCGATACGGACGTGCCCTCGCAGAACTCGCCCAGGAGTCGAGCCACGTCCTCGTCGACTAGACACGCCTTAACGTTCTCGACGAACGTGACGTCCACGATCCTCGACACGCGACGTAACAGCGCTTCGAGCGCCTCGAGGTTGGGTGGTGGGTTTCGGGGGTCTGTCAGGGGTTCCTCACCGCGACGGTAATCGAGGAAGTCGGAGGCGCTCAGGACGATCCTGCGCACACCGTGTTCGACGAGGCCGCGTGCCTCCTCGATGATCGCCCCGAGGTCCTTGGATCTGGCGGGGCCGAAGAGGGATGGTACCGAGCAGAAGCCGCACCCCGGGGGTATCCCCTCGGGACAGTTCCATCTCTCGACGCCTTCCCCCTCCCGGCACAGCCCGCACCCGCTGCACCTGCGACCGTCGGGGAGTTCCAGGGTCGTCCTGTAGGAGTTGCTGCACCCCCTGACCACTTCGAGGTACACCCTGGCCGCCCATCTGTGCGGGTACGCCCGGATGAAGGATGGATCGACCTCCGGGGGTTTAGGTACCGGGGGGCGCGGGCCGGGGAACTCGATACCGTCTTCCGTCCTGACGAACGCGCCGGGTACGGGTTCTCCCGTTTCGAGGAGTTCGGGGAGCGTTTCCTCGGCCTCCCCGAAGATCGCGGCGTCCGCCCCCGTCTTCACGAGCGCACTCGGGTCGGCCGCGCCCGGTCCGCCGAGTACCTTCATCGCCTCGGGATAGAGACGGAACACCCTCTTCGCGGCCCTCTCGTCGCCCGTCATCACGCCGACGCAGACGACATCCGGTTCGAAATCCGATTTTGATCGTGTTATCATCTCATACATAACTAGTTCTACTTCATATCCCTCGTCCTCGAGAACGGACGCGACCGTCCTGGCTCCCGCTCCTATCACGTCCCTCGATAACCGTCTTACCTTCCCTCCGGTACCGAAGGCATCGACGACGAGAACCCGTTCCAACGGACTCCCCCTATCGAGCTCGTTACCGCCCATCATGGAAGCGAAGCCCATCCTCAATTATAGACGGGGTCCGTACCCTCGCCCGGCCGGTAGTCGTTCGGATGGGGGTGAAGAGTTGGCGGAGACCGTGGAGTTATCCCCCACGACCCGACACGAGGGTCACGGTAAACTGGTGCTCCTGGTCGACGACGAGGGTTACGTCGAGCGTGCCTTCTACCTCAATACCTCGGCGATAAGAGGCTTCGAGGCGATGGCCAAGGGTAGGCCGGCCGAGTTCGTTCAGGTGGCCGTTATGAGGATCTGCGGTATCTGTCAGGCGACCCACGGTACCGCGTCCGCGGAAGCCTTCGAGCGCGCCATGGGGATCGAGCCACCGAAGGCGGGCAGGCAGCTGAGGGAGCTATGCGCCCTCGGTAACAGGATACAGTCTCACGTGCTGCACCAGCTCCTGGTCTTGGACGACTTCGTGGAGGACGAGAAGGAGAAGGTGGAGGCCATCAAGAGGATACAGCAGATCAGGAAGATCGGTCAGTACGTCGTCGACGTGGTCGGCGGCGAGGGCATCCACCCGCCGAACATCAGGATCGGCGGCATGGCTTCGAACATCACGGAGACCGCGAGGAGGAAGCTCTACCGTCGCCTCCGCGAGGCTAGGGACCTGATGGAGGAGCAGCACGAGTTCATGATGGATGCCATCGAGTCCTACTGCGAGGAGGAAGGCATCGACATGGAGACGTTCGGTAAGCACGATCAGCCGTTCCTGGCCACGCACCCGACTTACGGGGACCCGGAGAAGATCGACTTCGACAGGGTCGTCGAGCTGAGGCCCATCGAGTACTACGGGAAGGAGAACCTGGAGATAGCGCTGGAGCACAACGGTCAGATCCCGCTCTACGACGGTGTGCCCGTGGAGGTGGGTCCGAGGGCCAGGTACGCGGTGTTCGACGCCGTGGACGCCAGGGGTGTCCTGTACATCCACGTGTACAGGTCGATGGAGACCTTGGCCGCCATAGACAGGGCGATGAACATCCTGGACGAGCTCAACACCAGCGCTCCGACGCTGGCGGAGTGGGAGCCGAAGGCCGGTTTCGGCATAGGTGTTCACGAGGCGCCTAGAGGCACCAACGTTCACATGGCTGAGGTTGACGAGAAGGGTATAGTGAAGAATTACAGGATTATAGCGGCTTCAACGTGGAATTTCCCGACGGTTGAGAAGGCTATCGAAGGAGAGAAGGCCGATTACGCTGAAGTTATAATGCGATGTTACGACATATGAGCATCATGTGCCGCCCACGTGGTTAAGGAGGTCAGGGACGCCGACTCCCTGGAGCTCATCGCCAGGGAGTCGGTGTCCCTCCGATGACCGTGAGCGCCCCTCCGGGATGACCCCCGCGGGGAACCCGAAGAGGGACCCGCGGGGGGACCGGCCCCCGGACGCGGGGGCTCGGGGCGTTCCCGTCGCCTCCTTTCCCATCCTTTCCACCCTTGTCGTCCTTCGTACCCTTCTTCCCCCGATCTTCGGGGGGTGACCGTTTGGTTAAGCTGGCGTACGTGCAGCTCGCGGGATGCTGCGGGTGCCTGGTGTCGCTGGCGGATACGTACGAGAGGTTGCTCGAGATACTGGACGCCGTCGACCTCGTGTACTGCCAGACGCTGATGGACGAGAGGGAGGTACCCTCCTGCGACGTGTGCATCGTGGAGGGAGCGGTGTGTCTGAACCACGAGCACATGGTGGAGGAGGTCAAGGAGATAGAGAGGAAAGCGGACACCATCGTCGCCTTGGGCGCGTGCGCGGCCACGGGCAACTTCATGAGGCACTCCAGGGGTAACCAGCGGGGTAGACCGACTCACGAGGCCTTCGTACCCGTTACCGAGGTGCTCGACGTGGATTACGCCGTCCCGGGGTGCCCACCGTCCCCGGAGACCATCGAAACGTTCCTGGTGCTGCTCCTGGAAGGGAAGGAGGAACTGCTGAAGCCGTTCGCCGAGTTGGCCAAGAAGACCAGTTACTGCGGTTGCGATCTGATGGAGGAGATTATCAATAAGAGCATGTGTATGGGATGCGGGACGTGTGCGGCCAATTGTCCGGCTAGGGCCATAGAGATGATCGATGGGAGACCGGTCTTGAACAAGGATAGGTGCATAAAGTGTGGTGCCTGTATAGTTTCATGCCCGAGGTTCTTGTGGATCGGTGATGAACCTATTATCAAAGCGTTTGACGTAGGGAAGGTAGAGGAGGGGGGTGAGTAACGTTGGCGGAGGATCTCCGCGATGTGATGGTGAAGGGCGACGAGGAGGCTCTCGGACCTCACATCGGTGTGTTCACGGCGAGATCGACCGACGGTAGGATCCTGAAGGTGTCTCAGGACGGTGGTATAGTATCCGCGGTGGCCATTTACGGTCTCGAGGAGGGCATCTTCGACGGTTTCGTGGCCTCGGTGGCCGACCCCGATGACCCGGAGGAACCCTGGAAGCCCAGGCCCGTCGTCATCACGGATCCCGACGAGGTCCTCGAGGCGGCTGGTACGAAGTACACGTACTGCCCCAACGTGTCAGCCCTCAAGGAAGCCATCACGACCAAGGCTTGCGAATCGATAATGTTCGTGGGCACCCCGTGTCAGGTGAGGGCGGTCAGGAAGCTTCAGATCGTGCCCTTGGGCATGAGACACTTCCCGGAGAAGGTGAAGCTGGTCATGGGTATCATATGCATGGAGAACTTCCCTTACGAGGGTCTACGCAGCATCGTCGAGGAGCTTTGTGGCGTCTGGATGAGAGAGGTGGCCAAGTTCGACATCGGTAAGGGTAAGTTCTGGGTGTTCACCAAGGATGGTGACGTCGTCTCTATCCCTATAGATGAGACGCACCCGTTCGAGGGAGAGCCCTGCCACGTGTGCACCGACTACTGCGCCGAGTTATCCGACATCACGGCGGGTTCCGTGGGGTCACCCGATGGGTGGAGCACGGTGATAGTCAGGACGCCGAAGGGGCTGGAGATACTGCAGGATATGGTCGACAAGGGTCTGCTGGAAGTTAAAAGCATAGAGGAGGTGAAGCCGGGACTCGGTCTGGTGGAGAAGCTGGCTCAGGTGAAGAAGAACAAGAACGCCAAGGAGATAGAGGAGAGGGAAGAGCTGAACCTGCCGAGGCCGGGGGAGGTGTTCACGAAGGTGTGATCGGGCTTCTTTCCCCCGTCCGGCTATTGTTATGAATTTCATAACGATACGTACGATGCCGCTCAGCCCCTCCTCGTAACCTCTCGAGCCACCTCATGGAGCAGATGCACCGCGGCCGAGAGTGCCTTTTTCGCCTCCTCGTACCCCACGTCCTCCCCCTTCAGGGCGATCTCGCCCGGCCCCATGGCCAGCGCCATGAGCCGATGGAGGGAGGGCCGTTCCCTCACGGCGGCCTCGTGGTCGGCAGGTGACAGACCCTGGACGAGCGCCAGCGCCCTCAGGGTACACTCCGCCGTGATGCCCGCGAGCACGGCTTTCATCTCGGGCTTCCGCTCGTCTCCCGCCAGCTCCGCCGCCCTCATGGCCAACCGCAACAGGTTCAAGGCCAGCCTGATCCTTCTCTCGGGCCTGACCCGGCCCTCCTCATCCACGGATACCTCCACGCCCTCCATGGACCAGAGGCGTTCGAACTCCTCCGGCGTCAACAGCAGGAGCTTGACTCCCTCGGGCAGGCCCCCTAACCCATCGAGGATCCTATCCTTGAGTTCCGTCCTCTTCACGGGGTCCAACGGAACCTTGGGGCTCACCACGAGGACGTGTGTCTCCTCGTCCCGGTGCACGTACACTCTGGCTCCTTCCAAATGCTCATCAGCGGCATCCTTAACCGTCAACGCTAACTCGACTGGATCCAGATCGGAACCCCTCGGGCGGGGGTCATCCGTGTAGAAAAATCCGTTACGGAAAGGTCAGAGAGACGCCATCGCGTGGAGTATCGCCAGGATGGCCGCCACGATCCCGCACGCGTACAGGATGTGGTCGGGTTTCACCTTGATGCCGGGCGCCTCCTCGTCCCAGAACCTTAGAAGACCGGCCCTGGCGGGTGGGAGTTCCGCGGTCTCCTTCTTGACCTTCTTCGCCAAATCCGTTCACCCCCAGGGGATGATACTCCCGTGGAGATCGTCAGGGAGTTGCTCAAAACGTTGGCGCTGATGTACGTCGGGATAACCTTAGCATCCTGGGTGGCGACGAGACCCAAGTTCGTAGGTGTGCTCGAGAGGGCACTGAAACCCGTGGTAGGGAACGGGCGTCTGTCGGGCGCCGCCGTGTTGGCGTCCTTCAGTACATCGGTCGCCGTTTACGCCGCGAGGAACACCGTCAGATCGACGAAAGACGCCGTGGCCCTCCTCTTACTCGCCGCGTTTCCCTCCGCCCTCGCCGCCTCCATCCAGTTCTACCTACCCGTGGTGACTCCCCTCGTCGGTCTGGCCGGGCCGGTTACCGTAGGTGCCGCCTTAGCGTCGGCGGCCGTGGTGTCCTTGATGGGAAGAGTGCTCGACGACAACGACACGGGTTCCGACCCGACGCTGAGGCCCGAGGTCGAGGGGAGCCCCGTGAAAACCGCCACCGGGATATTCGTCAAGGTAGCACCCGCCGTGACTGTAGCCATGATCGGCGTATGGATAGCGAGGAAAGAGGGTGTCTTGGGGTACGTGGAGAACCTGGTCGCCCCCGTGGTGACCTGGGTCGGGTTACCACCGGCGGCTGGCCTCGTGGTCGTCGGGTGCCTGGCCAACGTGGCGGTGGGGGCGGCCCTCGGAGCGGACCTGATGGCATCTGGGAAGTTGAACGTTTGGGAAGTGGCGGTGGCGTTGACGCTGGGCAGGGCCGTTTCGCTGCCCAGGATACACCTGCAGTTCGTGATGCCGCCTTCTGTGACGTTTCTGGGTAGGCGAGGGTTGATCGCCGTGTTCGTTAGGATCGCCGCCGAATCGGGAACGGCGGTAGCGGTAGCGCTGGCAATGGCAGGGCCGATCCTGAACCACTGCCTCCACCGGATGTGACTGGGGTTTGTGGTTCGATCACGACTACCTCGTTGGTGGTGGGGTTCCCCAGGTTCACTTGGTTGTTCTGTTCCTCGGACGCGCCCGCCGAGAACGGGTTGTACCCCGCCGCCCAGATCAACGCCCGGCAGAACATGATGTGAGCTCCTTCTCTATCCGTCAGCTCGGGATGCACCCCGAACAACGCGAATCTACCCTTCGGGACCCACTTGTCCCCCTCTTTCACGTAGTACTGTCCGAGCACCATGGCCCAGCCGCTGACCCTGTCCACGTACTTGCCGAACGGCCATACCTCTATCTTCACCTCCTTGCCCTCGATGGTGGCGTACCTGTACCAGTGTGTCGGTGCCACTATCACGTCCTGGGGCTCGGGACCGAAACCCGGACCGTTGGCGTAGTGGTACGTCCAGATCCTGTTCCACGTCCAGGACGGTGTTATCGGGTTAGGGAACAGGTACACTTGAACGTCTCCCGACCCCTTGTCCCCGTCGACGACCCTGACACCGTCGATGATGTTATCCTCGGATAGGTCCCCCGGTATCGTGATACCCTCGTGCACGTACGCCCCCGCACAGATACCCACGTACCCCATGCCCAAGTCCAGCTGGGCGTGGTACAGGGCGTCCTCCCAATCGAAGTCCCAGTGCCACTCGGGGTGGTAACCTCCGGGGACGTAGACGACGTTTATCTTCTGACCCGTTACCGGATCCTTGCCCGTTTCCAGGATGCTTTCCCACTCGGAGGATGAGTCTACCCCGATTAGGTTGATGATGTAGGCGTTGGCGTATTGGCTGGAGTTCCACTCCTCGACCGCCTGGTAGGAAGCCTGAACGCAGCCTGGGTCGGCCCCGGGCCCCGTCCACATGGCCACGTTGATCTCGATGGCGGCCTGGGCCGGAACGGCCACCATGGCCACCATGCACGCTAAGGTTATGATCGCGATGGGGCCGCGCATCGGACGCGTTTCCCCCTTGATGGACGGGCGGGCCTCGACCGGTATTTATGATGATCCGAAGGAGGTGCACCGCATGCGTGTCCGACTGGGAGTGATAGCGGGACGGTTGGCGGACCTAATCGCCAGACTAGGACCAGGGATGGGCAGAAGCCTCCCGGGATGGACCGCGATAAAGGTGGGAGGACTCGACGTCGTGAGGTACCTGGCCTCCAAGCCCAGGTACGGCGTGGTCCTGATCACGGGGACCAACGGCAAGACCACCACCACGAGGCTCACGTGTTCCCTCCTCTCCCGCGTCGCGAAAACGTCGTGCAACTACGACAGCAACACCGTGAACGCGCTCACCACCGCACTCCTGAGGGCCAAGGACGCCGACATCGTGGTCGCCGAGTACGGGATCAGGAACAAAAGGTTCGGTATACCGGACACCGTGTGCCGCCTGGTGAACCCAACCGCCATCACGTACACCACGATCTCGAAAGAGCACTACAAGGAGAACCTCGACGCGGAAGACCCGTTCGAGGCGTACTTCGACGCCAAGAGGTCGCTGGCCAGACCCCTCAAGGGGGGTGCCTTGGTCCTCAACGCCGACGATCCGCGCGTCGCTTACATCCGAGAGGAGAAAAAGGGAGATCCCGTGGATTACACTTGGTACGGGTTGGAAGTTGAGAACATCGAGGACCCCACTCCACCCACCGACGACCCCGACTGTCCGGTCTGTGGCTCACCGTTGGGATACGAGAGACGCTACTTCAACCACAAAGGCGTGTACGGCTGCCCGTCGTGCGGTTTCTCGCGTCCTGACCCCGACGTGAAAGTCGTCCGTCTATCCGGCGGCCCGGACGAGTGGAACCTCCTCATCGAGTACAACGTCAAGAACGTGGTGACGGGTGAGAACTTGGAGGGCGAGGTGAAGTTCCACTTGCCCCTCCCCGGGCTGCACAACGTGTACAACTCCGTGGCGGCGGTGGCGACCTTCCTGACCGTGACGCCGGAGACGGAGGGACACGAGAGGGTCGTGCGCGACGTCATGGAGGATATCGATCCGACGGCGTTCATCCCACCAGGTAGGTTCGAGATACTGGACGTGAACGGCAAGCCCGTCGGCGTGGGACAGGGGGACAACGGGGACGCGTTCAAGGCGAACGCCAACCTGATGCTGGAGGAAGCCGGGGGCGTGGTCACGGCCGTCTACGCTACCCCCGACGAGGGAGAAGACCCCATCTTCCGGATGCACAGGAGGATCCTAGAAGCCCTGAAGCCGGAGAAGGTTCACGTGTTTCCCGGAAGGGAATCGGTGGAAGCGGCGGAGAGGTACGCGGAAGACCTATCCGAGGACTTCGACGTCGAGTTCCACCCGATCCCCCACGAGAGGATGTCCGAGAAGGTCCGGGAGATGGCAGAGGTGTGTCGACGGGAACAGGGGCCGGTGTTCGCGTCCGGATGCGGCCCGGAACATGACATGTGGGATGCGCTCAAAAGGGAGCTCAGGGGCGGAGGTTGATCGGGTGAAACCACTTGCCGTCCTCAGGGTTGCGCGAAGGATAATAACGGCTATGGTCGCGGTTGGACTGGTATCGTACGTGACTACTCTAGTTTGGGAATATGAAAAAGTTTCTAAAATTTTTGGTGATCCTATGGGTAGAATAGCGTATGTTAAACTTCATAATCCGGATGTGGCACCGGGCACCCCTCACATAGTCAAACTGGTTAAATTCGCTAAGGAACATGGGTACGATAAAGTACTAGTAATTCACAATGCAGGGGTTATAGGATACGTCCATTTTAAGTATAGAGGGGTGTTAATAGTTCAACTCGGCTGGATGGATAAGCGGGGCAACTACGCACCGCCCAACGAGAACATGGTGTGGGAGGACATCCTCTACGGGCACAGGCCGGCCCAGGGTGTTTGGGTGGCGGACGATAGGACATGGCCATCCGAAAGGGCCGCCGTCAAGCACGTTCTCTCCCTGCTGAGGTCGACCCCCGGTAGAACGATGTTCGTGTGGCACGGATCCGTGAGGTACGGGAACCCGCTCCTGGACCCTGGCTGCGGTGGCGAGCCCTATTATTGGCTGTTGTTCAAGTACGGGGGTCGGGTCCTCGCCTACACGATGATGATCGTGGGTGATTTCTCCCCGTTCCTGTTCTACGGTTGGAAATTCACCGAGGAAGAGCTACTCCATTACAAAACCCTTCAGAAACTATACAGCGACGGTTTCCTGAACACCCACGCGGTTACACCGGATCTCAAGAAGATAGTCCCTATGGGAAGGGAGGGATCGTACACGTATGCCCTCGACTGAGATACCGGAGTTGGAGACGTACCACAGGATAGACAGAAACGAGCTGGCGGCTAGGTTCCTGGTGGCGAAATCGGTACGCGTCGACTGCGACCCACGGGAACTGGACGACGCCTCCCTACGATCGGTTCACGAGGAAGGGATGGAGGAATTCAAAGCGGTGTGGGAAGAGGAGCCCTCCCCACGGGACGTGGCCCCCACTTCACCCTCCCTGTTGGACGTCAAGGTTGAGATAGCTAGGAGGTTGGCGTCCCCGTGTGAACAATGCGAGAGAAGATGCGGAGTGAACAGGGAGGAGGGAGAACGCGGGTACTGCGGGGTCGGATGGAAGCCGACGATATCGTCCGAGTTCCTGCATCTGGGCGAGGAGCGGGTCCTGGTGCCTTCTCACACCGTGTTCTTCTGCGGGTGCACGTTCAGGTGTGTTTACTGTCAGAACTGGGACATAGCGTTCGATCCCGACGGTGGTGTCGAGGTCCCGCCCGAGAAGCTGGCCAACGTGATAAAGTACCGGCGTAGGACCGAGGGTTCCAGAAACGTCAACTGGGTCGGAGGAGACCCTACCCCGGCTCTCCATTACGTGCTCCGGGTACTGCAGGTTCTAGACGTTAACGTGCCGCAGGTGTGGAACTCGAACATGTACATGTCTCTAGAGGCCGTGGAGATACTCGAGGGGGTCATCGACCTCTACCTGGCGGACTTCAGGTACGGGAACGATCGATGCGCTTCGAGGTACTCGGACGTGGAGGGATACTGGGAGGTCGTGACCAGGAATCACGAGCTGGCTTACGAGCAATGTGACCTCATAGTCAGGCAGTTGGTCCTGCCGAACCACGTGGAGTGCTGCACGTTTCCCATCCTCGAGTGGATAGCGAACAACCTGGGCACGGATGTCCCTCTCAACGTGATGCCTCAGTACAGGCCGGAATACAGGGCCAGGGAGTTCGAGGAGATATCCAGAAGACCGACCGAGGATGAGATAAGAGCGGCATGGAGGAAGGCCGAGGAGTTAGGGTTCCGATGGTATCGCCTTTAGCGTCCGTTTCTCTCCACGAACAGCGTGCATTTACCGTTCTCCTTCTTCACTCTATACACGATCCCATCGAAGAGTTCCTCCAGCCACCCGACGACCACGCACACGAAGTCGTCCACGTGGGCTACTTTCTCCACGGTGCAAAACGGGCAATCGTCCAGTTCTACCACTATTTTACCGTTTGACTCCTCCACGTTGAAGGCGTCATCGAACGCTAGTTTCAGCTGTTCTTCCGGTTCTTCGTGTCCTAGTTCCCTCAGTTCTTCCGCTAACCTTCTGGAGAACACTCGGATGAACGCTACCCTTCCTTCACCCAGTACCTCCCACGAAGCATCCTCCAGCGCCGCTAGGGCGGCCACGAGGAGCTCCTCTCCCTTCACGGAGGAACCCCCGAGTGGGGGGGGCGAATATCCGGAAATCGATTTCGGTATACGTTAGCTAAACGTTTTGAGTACTGATTACCGCCGATCCGACCCTCCGATGAACGCCCTTTCCGCTTCCCCCGCCAGCGCCTCCAGCGCGGGCACCGTTATCACATCTAAATGTAACTTTATTTTCTTGAAAGTCACCAGTACATCATCTTTCCTCATCCTAGGATCCACAGGATCAGCATGCATTAACCTATTCCTTATTTTCCTAATGGGAGGGTCATTTATTAAGTAAGAAAATCTGTCTGACTTAAACCATTCCTTAGCTATGTTCACCATATCATCATCAAATGATGCAATTAATTTATCGTAAGCTTCTCTTATGGCTCGCTTAAAAGATGACTTCAATGGGACACCAGATATATTAAATTTATCCTTTATTTTGTTAGTCAACAAGTCATAATTTATAGGATCTCCTTCGTTCCTGTTCTTTTCAGCATTTATTCCCAAGTCACTAAGAACCCTTCTTATCTCAATCCTAGCCTCTTTTATCCTATCATACGGATCCTCAAATCTACCATATTGCTCCAACGATAACAACCTGAATAACTCCGAGAGTTTATGAACTTCGTTATCATTGTTTGATTTAATAGCGGCGTGCACAACGGCAGCGCTCATTTTGATGAACCCATGCACCTCGTTCATAAGGGCCGCCGCGTCCGCCATCCTTCCCCTTCTCAGCTTGAACAGGACGACGTTCCTCAGGGCGTTCCGAAGGCTCCGAACGGTCCTTACGGCGCCCGTGACGTCGCTGGGCACAGGGACGACCGATTTCTTCGATTTTCCAAGGACGGCTTCCCTGAGAGGTTCGAAAACGTACTCGTTTACCATTTCGTGGACGTCGTCGTCGACGGGGGATGGGATCCCTTCCCTGACGTCTCTCCTGAACGGTCCCGGGATCGGGACTTTTTCCGAGAGGGCCACCCTTCTGAGCCTCGTAACGGCCCGTTCCCTGAGGCCCACGTCTGTGAAGGGTGGTATCAGGCTCATGAGGAACATGGTGACGGCGCTGACGGTCTCGAACTCAGACACTATGTGGGTCCTATCACGGTATACACCTCGACTCCTGTCCTCTTCCCCTACGACCAGGCTTCGGGTCCACGTTTTCACACCCTCGAGTAGATCACCTTCCACGAGGTAACCCTTGGCGGATTTCCAGTGGACCGCGGAAGCCGCCCCCATGGCGATCGCCATGGTGGTGAGGGTGTTCCTGGACACGTCGACTAGAACCACCTCCCCGTCCTCCACGTCTGCCACCCGGCGGAAGGTCTTCTTGACGAGAATCCCCTCGTCCCCGTCATCGATGGTGACGTAGTTCGTATCGTAACCGGCGTCGAGCAGCGGGTCCTCTACCCTCCTCTCGTACTCCGGGGACTCGAGGACCTCCTCGTCGGTCACTATCATAACGGTTCCCGGTTCAACCCCGCCTTCGGTCGCCAACGAGTGTAGGAGGGCGACGAAGCCAACGGGCGCCGTGCCCACGTCGTTTCCACCTTTCCACGGCGCCAGGGTTTCCAGCAGTGATCTGTCCACCCGCCACTCCTGGGGGGACTTGGTGACGGCCTCCATGTCGACCGACGCGATGGCGCTGAGTCTTCGGCCCAACGTTCACCCCTCGACGCCGGTGAGCTCGACTTCTATTATCGTCGCCCCGACTTTAGATGGGTACCTTGATCCCAAGACCGCTCAGGATGAACTTGATCGCCACGGCCCCGAAGTATATGCCGAACAGGAGCTTGATGTAGTGGGCCGGTATCTTGGCGGCCACCCTGGCCCCGTACCTGACTCCGATTATGGTACCGATGCCCAGCAGCGTTCCGGCTATCAGGTCGACCACGTGCTGGGCCATCTTGTAGGAGGCGGACACCGTGGCCATCGGTACCATGCTTATCATCGACGTACCGACCGCTATGTGGACGGGCGCGTCGAGGAGGTAGATGAAGCACGGGACCAGGGCGTAACCCCCGCCGAGTCCGAGTATGCCGGTCAATATCCCGATGCCGAAGCCGATGGCCGCCTTCTTGGAGGGCGGGCCCGGGATGTGGTCACCCTCGGCGCCGGGTATCTTCCTGACGCCTTCGTAAAACATCCTGACCGCGGCGTATAGGAACGCCAGTCCCAGGATGACCTCGAGGGCGGCCTTGTAGCTCATGAGGTAGGCGAAAATGACGGAACCGACCAGGGCCCCGATGGCACCCGCACCCATCACGACGGATCCCGTGTCCTTATCGACGTTGCCGAGCTTGCCGTGGTTTATGGCGCCGAACGTGGCCGTCCAGATCACGGCGAACACCGTGGTACCTATCGCCTCGGCTATGGGGTAATTGAACACCAGGGCCAAAACCGGTAACATTATCACGCATCCACCGGTACCGACGATACCGCCGAGAAAACCGGCCGCGAGACCCGTGGCGAATAGACCGGCGGCGTCGACGGCCGTGACCAAAGTCGATCGTCCCCTTAAGCTGGTTCTTAACTCTTAAGGACCGGTTTAACAGTGTGGCGAAGGATCTAAAAGTGTTGCTACCGCTCGTGGTTCGAACGTTCGTAACAACACGAACGGGCCGGGGGTCGACTTTCGTGGTATCGAGACTTCTGCCTATCGTGGTGATAGCCGCCCTGGTACCCGTGGTACCTGCGGCGGCGGCCGAGTGGAGTTGCAAGGTACACCATGAGGTCTACCCGACGCCCTGCACTACACAGCACCACAGGTGTCCGGACTTCACCGACAAGAACGGCGACGGGATATGCGATAACTGCGTGGAGGTGAAGGGACAGACCCAGGGGGGCGCTTCCTCCGTTAAGGGTGCGTCAACGGGACAGGAACAGCATAGGTTCAGCCCGACGTGGTTCCCGTTGGTGTTGTCCGCCCTGTTAGCGCTGGGGGCGATCGCCGGGAGGCGGGCTTAAGCCCCCGCCATCCCCGATAGTATCATCTTGGCGCCGACGCCCCCCAGTATCAGCGCGAATACCCTTCTGAGAGTGCCGTCGTCGACCCCCTGTGACACCTTGGCGCCCAGGTACGACGTCACCAGCATTCCGGTCACGAGTTCCGGGACCGACCACAGGTTTACGAACCCGTGGATCCAGTACTCGGACGCCCCCGTCAGCGAGCTGACCGGAACCACTACGGAGGAGGTTCCCACGGCCACCGCGGTTCTCATTCCCATGAACGTGGACATGACCGGGACGAAGAGGACGCCTCCTCCGGACCCGGTCATACCGCTTAACGTGCCGACACCTAGGCCCGCCGCGGCGGGTACGAGACTGCTTCCTTTGCGGTCTTTCTCCCCTTCATCCCCGTAGAACATCCTGACGGCCATGCCCGCGCAGGCCACACCCAGTATCGTCTTCAACAGGTACCCGGGGGCATCGCACGCCAGGAAACCTCCGATCTGGGCCCCCAACACGGCGCTTAGGCCGAGGGAGGCCGCGACGCGACCGTGGACGTTGCCCTCCTTGAAGTGCTTGAAGGCTCCTGGAAGACTGCCCAGGCCGATGGCTAGAAGCGTGGTCCCTAAAGCCTCGTGAACGGGAACACCCAGCGATACCAGCACCGGAACCATGAGGAAGCCTCCGCCTACCCCGAAGAAGCCCGACACGAAGCCGACGAGGGAACCAACGGCCAGCGCCGTCATCGGCTCCATGGTGTCGGTGTCACCCCCCGCCGTCGGCCGCGCTCTTAAGCATCTATACATAACCGTTTGGGTGATCACCTCCCGGAGATCGTCCTCAGGGCCGTTCCCACGACGTTCCCCTTGACGGTAGGGATCCTACGCTCAACCTCGTCGAGGAAGTCGCTGACCACATCCCTGAGATCTTCTCCGGACCTGTACGGGCAAACTTCCTCCGTGGCCACGGTGTCGACGCCGACCTCGTTCACGAGCTCTTCGGTGACCTCTTCAGGGCATCTCACGAGGGGCCTCAAAAGGAGAGGTCTCCTTCCGCTGCCGACGTACCCGAGGACCTTGATACGGGGGGCTCCGGTGAGCAGGGATAGGATCACGGTCGCGGCCGCGTCGTCCAAGGTGTGGCCCAGCGCGATGTAATCGGCGCAGATGTCCTCCGAGAACCTCCCGAGCTCGATACGCCTGAGGGTTCTGCAGGCGTAACACGGTTTCCTCGCCTTCATCTCCTCGGCGGCCTCTTCGACGGTTTTCGATGGCTTCAACACGTGAACGTCGATGCCCAGCAGCTCCGCCTGCTCCTCGACCACGTCTCGGGCTTCGATCTCACCGGCTTCGGTCTCGACGATCACGTGGGCTCCGATGACTTTCCAGTCCTCCTCTTCGGAAAGTTCCACCAAACCGTACGCCGTCGCGAAACTGTCCTTACCACCCGACATCGCGACCACGATCTTGGAGCCCGGACGGGGGTGTCCCGTCCTTTCCAGGCACTCCCTCACCTTCCTCCTCACGGTCTCTGCCGCTCGTCGTCGGTGTCGATCCCGCCGCAAGGGAGGAGAACCCCACGGGGATAGCGAGGTGGGTACCTTTCGGTCCCATCGCTTGCGGGTCGGGACGGTTATCGGATCGGGACATACTGCGGGTGTGTCGAGGTGCGAGGATCGTGGTCATGGACGGGCCCCTGACCCCGGCGGATGGGCGTCCTTTCAGGCGTAGGGACGTTGAATTCAGACGGTTCGCCCCGGTCCTTCCCCTCACGACACCCGGGATGAAGGCGCTGGCGTCGAGGTGC
>JAADCQ010000081.1 GCA_013154335.1 Methanopyri archaeon | reverse complement strand
AAGCAACCGTAGTGGATCCCGCGGAATTCGGAGCACCCGCGTCCGCGACGGTCTCATTCGGTACTGAACAAGTATCAACCGCCACGTTCCAAGTAGGTATAGTCAACGGTATATACACACTATTCCCAGTGTCTATCAGCGTGTTCTACGATTCGAGTCAACCGGTAACGCTATCGTCATTGGAAAACACCATTTACTCTCTATTCCAGAACATCCAAAGTTACCCATTCGTCATATTCTACTTCCCAGCGGAGGCCGCGGACTCCACTGGTACATATCCTTACGCCTACTACGATATGATAGTAGCAACAGCAGCCCTAGAGGACGTGATAGACGAGATATACTATCAGTCCCTACTGTACTCCTCTGGACTAACCACAAAACCCCCAGACGTGAAGCTGATCACCTTAAGTAAACTATTCTCCGATATATCATCGGGCGAATTACCCGCGGCGTATACGGCTACTCTTCAAAAACCCATAGATGCACCTCCGACGTATCCATCCGATTGGCTAACTAACTTGTACCAGGACCTGAACGATAGTAAAATAATATCGCTGCTTGATGATATAAGTGATCAATTATCCATAATATTCAAGAATGGATGGTATTACACCCCGAATGTGCCGGACGATGGGCAGCCGTTCCTTAACGGAGAGCCCTTCCAGGAGGTAGTGTACGCTAACAACACGCCTCCATATGGGCTACAGACGACGCTCCCATTACTTAATCCAGATCAATACGTCGACGCGTGGTTAGAGATGATTGCATGGGAGTACGCGTTGGAGTTAAGGAATTTAATCGATGAAATGGCCGAGGGAAGCGTTGATCAGTCAACGGTCGACACCGTGGTCACGCATTTGGAGTACTTAGGGTATAAACTCCATCAGATAACTTCGGAGAACGGTTCCGATACGACTGCTCAGGTGATAAACAGCGTCACTCAAAAGATCGTCGACGTCGAGAAGAATCAGGCCGCGTGGGCCAGGTTGGTTACCGACCTACTCGCGATGCTTCTCAACATGGTCGGGCTCCTCGTGATGGCGTGGATGGTACTGGGGGTGTGAGCGTCTGAAGCCGGTGGCGTTGGCGCTCCTTCTGATGACGGCCGCTCCCCCCGCCCAGCATCAGGCTCAGGTCGGGGTCGGGCCCTCGTCCTCGGGGAGCGGGCAGGACGTGTTGTCTCAGGTCAAGCCCTATCAGGCGGCGGCGGGGGCGATGATAGGGATAGGGGTGGCCTACTACGCGGTGGGCCAGGCCGTCGGCTCGGCGTACATGGACGCCATGGGGTTCTGCCTGGAATCGGATGGGGCCGCCATGGGGGTAGCTCATTGGCTCAAGTTGTCGTACGCGAACGATCCCGAGTACGGGACCTACGTGAAGGATCTGGAACCGTACACGGCGGAGGCCTTGGCGTTCCACACGCTGTTCTCGGGTCCGATAGCGATAGTCACGGACACCATAGTCGCGCTTTACGGTGGTTCGTTATCCACGTACGAGAACCCTATCAGGTTGATCACCAGGCCGGCGCTCACGGCGATGTTCGAGCCGGTGCGGCCGGTGATGGCGATACTCTACGCCCTGACTTTGATGACAGGGTCTTACAACGCGCTGCTGGCGGATGCCGTTGGAGCGACCCCGTTCCCGCCGTTGCTCCCGGCGTACCCGTTGGCGGAGTTCACGGCGCTCCTGGACGCGAGTTTGGGCGTTCTGGTGCTGCTCCATTCCTTCGGCCACGTCCAGTTACCCATGGGGAAGATCCTCCGGTTGGGTTACAAGCTGGTGTCGGGGTACGAGTGGTTCGGTGAACAGGTGCTCGTCAACCTCAGGGGTTTCGAGAGGTGGCTGAACGAGGTGACGTCATCGGGTTGAGGACTCGACGATCCTACAGCGGCCCGGCGGCATGGCTCGGACCACGTCGTCCACGGTGATCCATTTCCTCAGACCCGGGAGCCTCTTCTTGAACCCCTCGAACACCTCCTTCGCCACGTCCGATTTCTTCCCCTCGCCAGGTTCCAGCACGGCCCATTCCTCGCAGCGTTTCTTCACCGCCCTGGGTGGACCTCCCATGACCCTGTACGGACCGTTTTCTCCGAGGTCTTCCACACCGACCGCCGCCTCCAGTTCCACACCCCTGAGCCAGTTCCTTTTGCCCCTGATGATGGCGCCACCCCGAGGGGCCTCCGCCGACTTGTCGACTTGATCGGCCGTGACCCAGTAGACATCCACGGCTTTGAGGCCCCAGCGCCAGGCCCTCGAGTAGGCGGCGGCGAACGTCGCGGCTTCCTCGATGGTGGTCTCGGGCACTTCCCTCCCCTCGGTTTTGATGACGACGTGAGGTGCCCCGTGGACGTGCGCGTGGACCAGGATGTCGTGTTCCTCGAGGTACCTCCTCAGGATGATCTCGTTGGTACGGGCGTCGTACCCTCCGATGACCACGAATCCGTCCGTGGATATGAACCATCTGAACCTCTCGTACCAGTCCTTCCTCCTCTTCGCGGTCACCTCGGTCGTTATCTTCTCGAGCTCGACCTCGGGTGGTCCCTCTTCCTCGAGCTTTCGGAGCTCACTCTCCTTCTCCTTCATCACCTCCTCGGCCCTCTCGGCCTTACGTTCCAGCTCCTTGGCCTTGTCGAAGAGTTCCGACGCGGCGGCGTGGACGTTCGAGTCGACGGGCACCGGTACCGTGACCTCCCCGCCCTCACCGTCGTCCAGCCTGAGGAGCACCCTTCTCTCGCGGGGATCCACGTCCACGATCCTCGAGAGCACGGGGTCGTTGACGCCGGAGGACTTGACCTCGTGTAGCCTCCGCTTGATCTCCTCCAGGCTGTGTCCTTCCTCCTCGAGTTTCCTTAAGTCGTTGAGAACCCTCTCCACGAGGTCGTAGTTCAGGTAGAGGGCGTTGGCCCTGCGCCTGAGGTCCTCGGCCCTCCTCCTGTAGGCTTTCACGGTCTCCTTCTGCTTCTCGAGGGTTCTCTCGACTTTCCTCTTCCGTTCCTCCCATTCCTTCCTGGCTTCCTCACGCTTCTCGTGGAGGAACTTGGACACGTAGTACCTGTCGAGGGCGCGTTGGAAGGTGTCCTCGGTCTCCGTGTCCAGGCCTTCCCTCAGGTATCTCTCGAGGGGGACCGGGGTGACGTCGACGTATCCCTCGTCCGTGGAGTAGAGGGTGGGGGTGAGCTCGCCCTCGGAGACCTGATCGAGGAGGTCGCGCAGGGTCTCGTAGAGTTCCCGTAGGTTCTCCTCCGGGACGTCGGATGGGTGCTCGTGTTTGACGTCCTCCAGGCCGGCCCTGAGGAGTGTTTCCTCGGCGTAGAGTCCGCCCAGTCCCACGTCCACGGCCAGGGCCCTGACGAGGTCTCGGTCGGAGTCCCTGAGGACGTCGAGGAAGGAGTCCTCGTCTAGCTCGTAGGGGTCGGGGGGTGACGGTGGTGTTTCGTACCTCTCGCCCGGGACTACGGCCCTGTCGCGGAACCTCTTGGCTGGGAAGGCCTGTTCGATGGTCCCGTCCTCGTCGACGACGGCGAGGCAACCTCCAGGTATTATCTCTATGTAGAGTTTTCGATTGGACCTCAATGAAAAGGCTAATATTCTGTCGAAACCTAGCTGTTCGACCGACTCGATAACGTCCCCGGTCAACACGTTCCTGAGGGCTTGGGCCGTGGGGTCGGGGACCTTAGGGCTGGGTTTCGGTCGCCAGGTCACGTGGACGCGCTTTCCGGGTTCGACGGCCAGGAAGTGCGTACCGACCTCGGGCACGTGGACTTTGATCTTGAGCTCCCGTTTGCCGACCCTGTACACCTTGTCGAACCTGGCCCCCTCGAGGAGGGCGTTCAGTTCCCTTGCGGTGGCCCTCACGTCGAAGGCCGTCATTTCCTCCTTGCTCCAAGGTTCCACGGGTTATCCCCCGGAGGGGAGTGGGGTATGACCGAGGCGGAGGAGACCGTGTACGGGTCCTGGACCGAGCATGACATCCTGAAGGAGGTCTTCAAGGTGTTCATGTACGCCATCAACAGGGAGACGTGGTTCCTGATGGGAGATCAGAGGGACGTGTTCCTCAGGCGCCTCGGGATGACCATAGGGTTGAAGCTTGAGGAGCTCGACATCGACCCTATATGGTTCGTGGCTTTCATGGCGGGGTTGGACAACACGGAGGTCTACAAGTGCGATGACGGTACCCTCGAGATCGTGATAGAGGATTGCGAGGTGTGTCCCGGGGAGGCGTTGACGGAGGAGGGCCTGGAAGGTAGGTGTTTGTTGGTGGAAGTTCTCAGGGGTATGGGGTACGCGGTGAAGCACGAGAGGACGGGTCCGTGCAGGTGTAGGATGGTGGTCTGGACGTTCTGACCTCCGCGCCCCGGGTTAACGTTTCGATATTCGGAACGTTTGGGGGATCACCGTGGACCCGGACGCGTACGACGCGTGGTTCGAGACCCGGATCGGGAGGGAGGTGTTCAGGAGGCAGCTCCGTCACTTGATCGGCATGTTGGAAGGATGTGAGAGCCTTCTGGACCTGGGGTGCGGTACGGGCCTGTTCACCCGGGCTTTGGCGGAGGCCTTAGGTGTCGACTTCACGGCGTGCGTGGAGGTGGATCCGGAGATGGCCGAAAGGGCCAAGGAACGCGTGGATGAGGTGATCGTGGGGGACGCGTCGTCCACGCCCTTCGATGACGGTTCCTTCGATGCGGTTCTCATGAACAACGTACTCGAGTTCGCCGAGGACCCGTCGGGTATCGTGGATGAGGCGAGGAGGGTTGCCGGGGATAGGGTGGTGGCGGTCACGCTGAACCCCCGCTCTCCTTGGAACGTTTGGCGTCGTCTCAAGGGGAGGTTGGGGCACCCCTGGTGGTCCGCGGCAAGGTTTCCTCGGCTTTCGGATCTGAGGCGTTGGGGTCTTTCCCCGGTGAGGTTCGGTGTGGTCGTGGTTCCTCCGCTGGTCCTCCCCGAGCGGTTGGAGGGGACGAGGATGGCGGTCGTTCTGGGTGCTCAGGTGTTTTCGGTGGGGGAACCGGGTGATTGATGGTTACCGATCCTATCAGGAGGTATCCGGTACCGGTGGAGTTGGTGGCGCGGAGGTTGGGGGTGGATCTGCCGACCGCGGAGTACCTCGTGAGGGCGGGTCTGGTGACCACGGATGGGGCGAGGGTGTTACGGAGGGGGCCGACCACGGGTACGTGTGCCACCGCGGCCGCGAAGGCGGCTTCCATAGCGTTGTTGGAGGGTAGGGAGCCGAGGGCGGTCCGGGTTAGGCTTCCTATCGGTACGATGATAGGGGTCAGGGTCGAGCGGGCGCGTCGCGTGGAGGGGGAGGCCGTGGCTTCGGTCGTGAAGCCCGGGAACGACGATCAGGTGGACGTGACCGTGGGCGTGGAGATCGTGGCTAGGGTTAGGGTGTCGGGGGACGGTTTCGAGTTCGTCGCGGGTAGGGGGGTGGGGAGGTTCGAGGACGGTAGGCCGGCGGTGTCTAAGCACGTGTTGAGTCAGATGGAGGATAACTTGAGGTACTTAATGAGGGCTTACGGCGTGGGGCTTAGGGTGAAGATCGAGGTTCCTGAGGGTGAGGAGAGGGCTAAGAAGACGTTGGCTCATCGTCACGGGATCGAGGGTGGGATATCGATTCTGGGCGTCAAGGGGTTGGTGGATCCGAACTCGGAGGAGGCGTTGTTGAGGACGATGATGTACGATCTGGCGAGGGTTGAGGGTGTTCCGTGTTTGGTTACCGGGTACAGGACTTTGGATAGGGCCGTGGCGTTGGGTATTCCGGAGTCCGACGTCGTTAATTGTCATGGTAGGTACGATATGGCGTTCGAGTTGATCTCGGAGGGTGTTCCTACGGAGGATGGTGTCGTGAGGTTCGACTCGGTGTTGGTGTTGGGGATGCCGGGGAAGTTGTTGAAGCTCGCGGCCGGGGTCTACAACACGCACGCTAGGGTGGCGGACGCGAGGTGGGAGTCGTTGGTGGCGAGGTTGGTGGAGGTGGGGAGGGTGGACCTGGCGGAGAGGGCCGTGGAGGTTTCGGAGTCGGGGGGTACGGTGTCGGGGTTCTTGAGGGAGGAGGTGCCCGGGGACGTGAGGGTCGAGGTGTTCCGTAGGGTGTGTGAGCTGGTGGAGCGTAGGGTCGAGGAGGATCACGGGTTGAGGTGCGGGTGTGCGCTCTACTTCCGGGGCCCCGACGGTGAGGAGTTCGTGGAGGGTGAGGGTTGGAGGCGTTTGATGGAGGAAGGGTGATAAGGCTCGGGCGGCGTTCTCGGGTCGAGGTGATGATCTAATCGGCCGCCCGACCGCTCACGCGGGATGACGACGTTCCAGGCCGCTGATCCCTTCGGCGATAGCCAGTACGTCGCTCATCACGGCGCTCGCCGTTTCGAGGGGTCCCGCTCCCCTGCCGGAGACCAGGATGTCGCCCGCCACGTCGGTCCCGAGTCTCAGGAGGTTCATGGTGCCCTTGACCCTGGACAGGGGGTCGGACTTGGGCACCAGGGCGGGTGTGACCACGAGGTCGCCGTCCTTGGTGGCGCGGCCGATGAGTCTGATGCGGTAGCCTCTTTCTTCGGCTATCTCTATGGCCTCGGGGGTTATCCTCTCTATCCCGGTCACGTCGACGTCGTCTATCGTGCACTCGACGCCGAGGATGGAATTGGCCAGGATGACCACTTTGCAGGCCGTGTCCCACCCTTCTACGTCCATGGAGGGGTCCGCTTCGGCTATGCCCCTGTTCCTGGCCTCGGCGAGGGCGTCCTCCAGGGTCACGCCTTCTTCCTCCATCCTGGTCAGCACGTAGTTGACGGTGCCGTTGAGGATCCCCTCGAGCGATAGCACGTCGACGCTTCTGAGGGTTTCCCGGACGAGGTTGAAGACGGGCATGGCGCCGCCGGCCGTGGCTTCGTACCTGACGATGACCCCGGCTTCCTCCGCCGCCTCCATTATCTCGGAGTACGCGACGGCTAGGGGCCCTTTGTTGGCCGTTACCACGTGTTTCCCGAGTTCTATGGCTTTCATCACGTGGGACAGGCCCGGTTCCCCGGTTTCTATGTCGGTGGGTGTGAGTTCGACGAGGACGTCGAAGTCCACGTCTTCCATCGCGGAGAGGGGGTCGGTCTCTTCCCCCACCGCCGCGACGGTGCCCTTCTCTTCCTTCACGCGTAGTACCTCCGAGGGGTCTAGGTCGTCGCCAGCCCACACGCCTTTGGAGTCGGCGACGGCGGAGACCTTCACGTCGACGCCGAACCTACGTTTGTAGACGTCCCTCTTGTCGGCCAGTAGACGCATGAGTCCGCCTCCGACCGCCCCTAGCCCGACGACGAAGAGTTTCACTTCCCGCACCTTTGGATCACCTCCAGGGGTAGGATCACGGCGAGGTTCTTCTCCTCGGCGATCTCTTCGACGGTCTTGACGACGTCCTCGAGGGCTTCTTCCCTCTCGTACATCACGGTGAATCCGGCGGAGGATTCCTTCTCGGGGTCGGGCATTTCGAGGTCCACGTCGGCGACCCTGGCGCCGGGTACGCTGTTGATCCTGTCTATGGTGTCCTTGATGTCCGTGTCCACGATGTGTCCTATGAGTACGACGTCCGTTTCGAACCTGGGTTCGCCGCCGAGGGATAGGACCTTGACGCCGTCGAGTTCCCGGACCTTCTTCACGAACCTGCGGGCGGCTTCCTCCTCGGCCTCGAAGATTATGTGCACGCGGGCTTCACCGTTCTCGCGTAAATGAGTAATACTCACCACGTTGCCACCGACCTCCGAGAGAGGTTTTAGGACCCTGACGAGTTGTCCGGGTTTGTCGGGGACGGCCACCTCCATCTCGAAGCGTTTCAACGGACCACCCCCTAGGGGGTGACTGGTCCCACGAGAGCCCTCCGGATCGTGCGGGCGATAACGGTAGCGGTGACGATCTTCCTGTTGCCCTCCGCCGTGTCGTGCCAGGAGACGTTCACGGTGGACGTCTATTCTTGGTACGTGACCGGTGTGAACATCGAGGGGCACGTGGTCCCGCTGGTTAGACCGGTGCATCTCAACTTCATGGTGCCGGACCCGGACTTCGCCCAGGTCCAGTGGGACACGGATATCGACGGTGACGGTGTGCCGGACCACCTGTGGTGCGGTGAGGTGGCGTCGTTGACGTTGTACAACGTGGCGGTGGCCGAGGACATCTGGACGCCGTGTCACGGGCCTTACCTCACGCCGTTGAAGATGGAGAGGCTGGAGGAATGGTTCTCGGAGAAGACCGGGCTTCCCGTGGAGGACAAGCAAGAGGACGGGCCGATAATGCTGTCCACACCGCCGTGGTTCCCCGCGCTCGTGGCGACGGCGGCGGACAAGGAGGGTGACAACGGGATAGGTGTGGTGGTCTACGCCCCGTTGGTGACGAACGTTACGGAATGGCTCTACCTGATACCACCGGCGCTACACTCCGTGGTGATCATGGGGTGCTCCTCCGACGGCAGGTACTTCGTGGTGAAGGATTGTTCCTACGTGGAGAAGAACCCGGCCGAGTACACGTGGGAGGATGACTACTACTTCGTGCCGGCTTACTCGCTGGAGCTCAACATCATGAGCGCGGCCAATTACCTGGTCAGTCAGTCGACGGGAGTTCCACTCGTGTACTTCCCGGTCGACGGTAGGGTGCCCGAGTGCCTGGAGCAGTACTTCATCGGGAAGAAAACCGTCGATCTCGGTGGCGGGTTGAAGGTCACGTTCTACGTGTTCCTGGCCAACACGCTGTCGGATATCATGGACATATGCAGGGAGCTGGCGGAGAACGACGTGCCCGCCTTAGTGATAGTCAGGGAACCGTTCGCCTGGTTGAGGTACCAGGGTAACCTGGTGAAGGTCCCATTGGTGAACATGAACATCCTGAGGATACTCTCGCTGCCGATAACGTCGCTGGTGTTGGGAACGGGGAGTACCGGTGGGTCCGCGACGTGGAGTTCGAGCGGTAACGAGATCCCGGAGACCACCCAGGAGATCATCTACCCGCCTCAGAGCAACGGCGGTGAGAACTCGAGCGGCGGTGGCGGCTGGATACCTCTGCCGGTGGTGCCGTTCGTGCCGGTGTCGTCGCGTCGTCAGGCGGTCGCGTAGAAGTACTCTCCCATCTCCTTCTGTTCCCTATCCCTTCTGCTGCCCGGCTTGTTGGCCCTTGGTCGCCCCGTCTCCGGATCCCTCCTGTAGGTCACGTCCAACCCCTTGAGGAACCTGTTCATGGCGTCCCGTTTCGATTCGGGGGATCTGGCGATACCGTACTCGCCCGGTTCGCCCTCGAACACCATCATCCTGTCGCTGATGTAGTCGAGCAACAGCAGATCGTGATCCACGACGATCGCGGCGGCGTCTTTCGCCTCCACGACCCTCCTGATGACCTTGGCCACGTTTATCCTCTCCTCGACGTCCAGGTAAGCGCTGGGCTCGTCCAGCAGGTAGAGATCGGCGTCCCTGGCCAGAGCGGCGGCTATGGCGACCCTCTGCAGCTCACCGCCGCTGAGGTCCTTCAAGGGCTGGTCGAGGAGGTACTCCAGGTCCAGGGGTCTCAGGATCTTGCTCTTGAACCAGCTGGAGCCCCACTCGGATCCCGCGGCGTCGCGTAGGACCTTCATAACGGGTTCCGGCGAGTCGACCTCTAGGTACTGCGGCTTGTACGAGATGGTCACGTCGAAGTCCACCTCACCTTCGTCGGGTTCGAGCACGCCGGCCAGGAGCTTGACGAAGGTGGTCTTACCTATCGCGTTGGGACCCAGGGCGCCTATGATCTCTCCCACGTGGATGGTGCCGGGTTCAACCCGGAGCTCGAACCCGGAATCCTCGTACTTCTTCACGAGTTCCCCGTATTCGACTAGCACCTCGCCTCCCTCTCCTTTCTCCGCGTCGGCCCTCTCGGGTAGGATCACTTCTTCGGTCCTGAACCTGACGTTCTCGGCCTCGAGGTAGCCTTTGAGGTAGGCGTTGATCCCCTTACCGACGCCCATCGGTTTGGAGACGACTCCGTAGGCACCCCTCTTACCGTACAGGACGTGCACGAGGTCGGCCACGTAATCGAGCGTCGCCAGGTCGTGCTCGACCACGAGCACGGGGATTCCTCTCTCCTCGGCGACGTCCCTGATGAGCTTCGCCAGGGACAGTCTCTCCCGCACGTCGAGGTAGCTGCACGGTTCGTCCAGAACGAGGAAATCGGCGTCTCTCGCCAAGGCCGCCGCTATGGCCACTCTTTGGAGCTCTCCACCGCTCAGGTCCTTCACGTTCCTATCGGCGACGTCCGTGAGGTTGAGCCTTTCCATGAGTTCGTCCACGACGCCGAGTTCGTCCACGTCCTTCAGCACGTCGGCGACCTTTCCTTCCACCACCTTGGGGAGGGCCTCGACGTACTGGGGTTTCATGACGGGGCGGAGTTCGCCGTCGGCCAGTTTGCGGAAGTGTTCCTGGAGTTCCGTGCCGGAGAACGCCTTGATTATCTCGTCCCAGTCCGGATCGGCCTCCGGGTCTCCCAAGTTGGGCTTCAACTCGCCGGTGAGTATCTTGGCGGCGGTGGTCTTACCGATGGCGTTACGGCCCACCACACCGGTCACCTTTCCTGGCTTGGGGATGGGTAGCCTGTACAGCCTGAAGCCGCCCTCGGCGTACTTGTGGACGCACTCGCCCTCGAGTTCCTCCGGGAGCCTCACCACCTTTATCGCATCGAACGGGCACTTCTGGGCGCATATTCCGCAGCCCGAGCACAGTTCCTCGGATATGACGGGTTTTCCGGTGTCTTCGTCTATGGTTATGGTTTCTTTACCGGTTTTAACCCCGGGACAGAACCTCTGGCATATGTAATCGCATTTGGATCCTCCCTTGCACCTCTCCGGGTCCAGCACGGCGACCCTGTCCGTGATGTTATCACGCCCCGAAGTTCATGAAGTAGACCCATGAGGTTATCCACGCCGTGAGGAACCCGATGAACCCGTAGCCGAGCCAGCCCTTCGCTCCACCTATCTTCTCGGGTTCCACGAAGGCCTCGAACGCCCTCCCTAGGACGAATGGGACTACGATGAAGGCTATCGCCTCGGGTCCGTCGATCTTCATGGCGACGCACGCGTAACCGGCCAGAACCCCTGCGGCTTGGTGGGCTACGGCGAGCGCGAGCTTGTACTTAGGGTCCGACAAGGGCGGGTTCCCTGCGACCCGGCCGCGGGTCGATCCCGATTTCTTTTTTGCCGTAACGGGGCTCCGGGCACGGGGATCGGGTCCAGGGGGCACAGTTTTGGAGGTATTCGAGCTGCCGGTGGAGGAGATAATGACCCCGGCCGAGAAGGTGATCACGGCGGAGCCGGGAGAGCCTATCTCGAAGATCTTCGCCAAGATGGAGAGGTACAGGGTCAAGGAGATCCCCGTGGTCGACGGTGACAAAGTCGTCGGTATGGTATCGTACTACGACGTGGTCGACGCGCACGTGGCCGATCCCACGAACGTCAAGCCCGAGAACCTGATGCTGAAGCCCGAGACGATCACGCCCGATACGCTGGTCATCGAGGCCATCAACGACATGCTCGAGACGGGTCTCAGGGCACTTCCCGTCGTGGAGGACGGTAGTTTCGCGGGGATAGTCACGGAGTACGACATCATCAAGCTCGCCACGGAGTCCGAGGCCCTGGAAGAGGTCTCATCGCGCGAGGTCATGAACTCCCCTCCCATCACGATACACAAGGACGACACGGTGGCCAGGGCCAGGGCGCTGATGAGGGATCACGGTGTCAGCAGGCTGCCCGTGGTGAACGACGACGACAAGCTCGTGGGTATAGTCACCACCACGGACATCATCAGGGAGGTGATCAAGCCCATCGACAGGCTGGGCAAGACCGACAGGCGGGGCGAGAAGGTCCCCGCGTTCAACCACCCTGTGAGCAACATCATGTCGTCGCCGTGCGTTTACGACTACCCGGACGCCACCGTGGTGGATCTGTGTGAGAAGATAGTAGAGAACAAGATCAGGGGCCTCCCGATAGTCAACAAGTTGGAGGAGCCGATAGGCGTCGTGACCAGGAGGGACATCCTGAGGAAGATCGCCGAGTTGATGAGGAAACGTGGAGTGTTTGTCTCGATCAAGGGAGTGGAGGACGTCGACGACTTCACGCTCGTGATCCTAAGGAAGTCCCTCGCCGCGGGTCTCCAGAAGCTGTTGGCGATGAGACCCAGCATCGAGGCCGCGGAGGTTCACATCAAGAGGTACCACGAGGAGGGTAACAGGCACAAGTACTCGGTGAGGATCCACCTCAAGGACGCCAGGAACGTGATCTCGGTCAAGGCGCACGACTGGGATCTGATCACCGCCCTGAAGGAGGCGCTGAGACACCTGTACCGTGAGGTGTTGGGCGAGGAGGAGAAGGAAGAGACCGTGAAGAAGAAGGAGGCCGTCAAGGCGAAGATGCGCAGGGTGATAGGCGAGGAAGAGGAGTGACCATGCTTTAACCCCCATGTACACGATCTAAACGGGGGTTCAGATGGCCCGGGCCCTGATGTTCGTGGGCACCTGCTCCAACTCCGGCAAGTCCTTCCTCACGGCCGCCACGTGCGCGTACCTCAGGGCGGAGGGGGTCGACGCGGCCCCCTTCAAATCCCAGAACATGTCCCTCAACTCCTACGTCGCCGTCGAGGGAGGCGAGATAGCCGTCGCCCAGGCGTTCCAGGCCAGGCTCGCCGGTCTCGAACCCTCGGTCCACCACAACCCCGTCCTCCTCAAGCCCAAGGGTGAGTTCAAATCCGAGGTCATAGTCCACGGGAGACCACTCGATACGATGTCCTACTCGGAGTACAGGGAGATCGTCCTCGAGGAACCGTGGCAGGCCGTTCTCGAGTCGATCGAGCTGTTGACCGAGGAGCACGAGGTGATAGTCGCGGAGGGAGCGGGCTCCCCCGCCGAGATCAACGTTATGGACACGGACATAGCGAACATGCGCGTGGCCGAAGAACTCGGTGCGGACGTGATCATAGTGGCCGACATATCGAGGGGAGGGGCTTTCGCCGCCGTCTACGGTACTTACGAGCTCCTACCCGAGAGGTGGAAGCGCCTCGTCAAAGGGTTCGTATTCAACAAGTTCCTGGGCGACGAGAGCCTCCTGAAGCCCGGGATCGAGTTCCTCGAAGAGAAACTGGGCATCCGCCACCTCGGAACCCTGGGGTACGTCGAGGATTTCTGGATGCCGTGGGAGGACTCGGAGGCGCTCAGAGAACACGTACCTGGATCGGGGAACGTCGAGATAGCCGTGGTGAGGCTGCCCAGGATAGCCAACTTCACGGACTTCGAACCCCTGGCCATGGAACCGGGGGTCAGGCTCGAGTTCGTGGATCCCAAAGACTCGCTACCCGAGGACGCGGACGCCGTCGTGATCCCCGGTTCCAGAACGACCGTACTGGACCTCGAGGAGTTGGAACGTCACGGTGTGACCGACGAGATCAAGTCGTACGCCCGGGACGGCGGCATCGTGGTCGGGGTGTGTGGTGGGTACCAAATGCTCGGGGAAGAACTCGTCGACATGACCGGAGAGGAGGCGGACCCCGAAGAACCCGTGGAGGGCATAGGACTGCTGCCCGTGAAGACGGTGTTCCCGAACGCCCCGAAGGTCACGGTGAGGAGCGAGGGGGAGGTGGTCCATCCGGAGCTCGGCGGGGTGAGGGTGGAGGGGTTCGAGATACACGTTGGGAGGACGGAGAGCGAGGCCGAACCCTTCTCGGTCTTGGAGAAGGGCTACGGGAACGCGGGTGACGGTCGCGACGGCGCGGTGTCGTGGGATGGGAGGGTGTTCGGCACGTACCTTCACGGTCTGTTCTTCAACAGGAGGTTCAGGTGGAGGTTCCTGAGGTGGGTATCCGGAGGTCGGTGGAGGCCGCCGGGCAGGGACGTGGTTAAGGAGGCCTTCGAGCGTAACCTCGAGGTGGCCCGCAAGGCGTTGTCCTCCACCGAGATCCCCGAGCTCCTAGGGGTGTAGGGCTTGGCGGACTTCCTGGACGAGCTGAAGAGGAGGTTCGTCAGACCCGCCAGACCGATGGAAGACAAGGACGTGGGCCTCGTGATAGAGAGGCTGGGGATCATGCCCGGTCACAGGGTGTTCGAGGCTGGGGTGGGTTCCGGGTTCCTTACGGCGTCGCTCGCGAGGGTCGTGTACCCGGACGGTGAGGTCGTGGGTGTCGACGTGGCGGAGGATAGGGTTAGGGCCGTGGAATCCAACCTGGAGGCGTTGGGGCCCGTGGCGGACGTGGTGGAGTTGGTGGTAGGGGACGCCGCCGAGGTGGTGCGGAGGTACGAGCCCGAGGTTCTGGTGCTGGACATGCCCGGTGCGGAGAGGGTCGTGGAGGAGGCGCCCGGCTCGGTCAAGCGCGTCGCCGTGTACTGTCCTTTCGTCGATTCGGCGGTTAGGGCCGTTGAAGCCTTGGAGGGAAGGGGGTTCGAGGTGGAGTGGTTGGAATTGGTGGAGAGGTCTTGGTCTTACGAGGTGGAGCGTGGGGTGAGACCCAGGAGGTTCTCGTCACACACCGGCTTCCTGGTGTTCGGGTACGGCTGATCTCTCCAGCAGTTCGAACAGACTCTCATCGTCCAAGGGTTGGGGCACGGTGCCTTCGGCCCTGAGCATTAGATCGGCCAGTTCCCTGAACACGTCGGCGGCTTCGGAGTCGGGGAAGGCGGCTATCACGGTTTTTCTCGCGGCCTCCGCCTTCCGGACCTCGGGTAGGAACGGGAGCTCGTAGACCACGTCCACCCCGACCTCGGACGCGAATTCCCTCACAGTGTAGGGGTCTATCTCCGGTGCCCTGGCGTTGTTTATGAGGCCACCGAGCTTGGCCCCGCCGGTCTTGGCGTGGTTGGCCACACCCTTGCAGATGTTGTTCGCCGCGTACAGGGCCATCGGTTCGGGTGACGTTACCACGAAGACCACGTCGGCGTAACCGTGTCTCAAGGGCATGGCGAAGCCACCGCACACCACGTCACCCAGAACGTCGTAGATGACCACGTCCACCTCGTCCAGCACGCCGAGCTCGTCCAGGGTTTGGAGGGCCTTTAGGACACCTCTACCGGCGCAACCCACACCGGGTTCCGGTCCGCCCGATTCCACGCAGAGAACTCCCAGGTCACCCTCGTGGACCACGGTGTTCCTGTCGACGTTCCCCTCCCTGAAGGCGTCGAGAACCGTCTTGGGGCGTTTACCCAGCAGCGGGAGGGTGGTATCGGCTTTGGGATCGCACCCCACTAGTAGGACTTCCATGCCGGATTCGGCGAGCGCGGCGGCCACGTTGGCGGCCACCGTCGATTTACCTATACCTCCCTTCCCGTAGACGGCCATCCCTACCTTCAACCCGCATCCCCCGAGGGGGAGTGGAGCCCTGAGGAAACGCTTCGTGATACTCGTGGCGATCTTGGTAATAACGATCGGGGTCCCTGTCGCGGTTCATCACGAGGTCTTGTACGGGAGAGGGTACGTGAACCACCCGGTGGTGGCCCTAGGTGAAACCACGGAGAGGACCCCTTGGATGATGAAGGTCGTCGAGGAGAGGTTCTCGGAGCTGGGTGTGGACGTGCGCGGTATGGATAGGATAACCGTGACGGCGGCCGAGACCAACCGAGTGGCCGCAAGGGTAACGGGTAGGGTGTACGGGCCGAACCAGATAGTCAGTTGCGCCGCGATACTCCCCTACGACGAGCCTCCGAGGAAGTACGAGGACGTCGAAGGGTACAGGATCTACGTGGGACCGGAGATAACCGTGTGTACACCGAAGATGTACGCGGACGCGCTGGCCTCCGTGGGCGCCCCACCCTGTTGCGTGGTGATCAGGTCGCCGGTGAGGGCCACGGGGGAGGCGGCCCTGGCCGGTGTGTACGCGGCGATGAGGAAGGCCGGTGTTCAGGTAGGACCGCAGGACGCCAGGTTCTCCCAGGCCGTTCTCGAGGCGGAGAAGGCGGCCGGTCCGGAGCCTAAGGCCAAAGCCGCGGCGCTGATCGTCGTGGCTGTGGCGGTGTACAAGGGGGCCGACTCCCCCGAGAAGGTCGAGCCCATCAGGAGGGAGGTCTCCAGGGAGACGGGGGTGAACGTGCCGGAGAAGGTGGACGTTTACGCCGCGGAGGCCTCGAAGGCGGCGGAACAGGGGGCGGGTTACTCCAGGTGGTGGTTGCTGAAGAACCTTCTGAGGTATTACTTGGGGATCGGAGGGTGATCGGCCGAACCGTTAATGTTACGACCCTCCCCTCCGAGCGTGGGGGTTTCCGGGTTGCCGAGGTACGAGCCGGTGATCGAGGAGTTGGAGTTGGAGGATCCGGGGAGGGAGGTCGAGAGGATAGCCGACTTCCTGCGGGAGAAGTTCGA
>JAADCQ010000074.1 GCA_013154335.1 Methanopyri archaeon | reverse complement strand
AGGATAAAACGAAGAAATTCAAGTATTTCCCTAAGGATGTCATAATTGCTGAAATAATTGAAAAGCTCCTTGAAGAACTGGATGTAGACGGGGGTTCGTAGACTATTAGAAAATTGTTACTGGCTAGCTTGGGTTATGTCTCTCTATTGGCCTATGTAGTACTCAGTTCGATATGTGGGTACGCCTCAACTACCTTATTAATCCTAAGTATACTTGTCGTGATAATAGGATCGTTGGTTCTGAGCATATGGTTGTCCTTCGGGCTATTTGATGCGATTTTTCAGGGTGAGGAGGTCCCGGGGTTCCGTGACTTAACGTTTTACGATCGGTGTACCGTTCGTTGTCGTACGGCCTCGTTCGGCCTGTTGTTCACACGTACTCAGGTTGGACTACTCGTTCTTTATTCTCTGTTCGTATCGCCCTTGATTGCGGTCATCGTCGTCTTACCCGTACCCATGACCGGACGGGAGTGGTTTAGCCTGCCATTGTTCTTCGTCGTGGCGTTACTGACGTCCTGCTCTCCCGTGTTGGGCGCGCTGCCGGCAGTCTTCACCCTCGGGTTCACCGGGTTCCCCAGGGTGAGGGGTGACCGGCGGGGACTCTCCATCGCGCTGCTCTCACTGGGGTACTGCGAGGCCGAGCTGATCACGGATGGGGAGGTGGAGGTTTCGGGGTTCCGGGAACTCGGCTCTTACCCGGTTAGGTACGGGGAGGCGCCGGGTGATCGGCCTTCGAGTTTGAAGATTCGGATCGGGTACTTCGGGCCCGGTCCGTGCGGGGTTGAAGTTCGGGACTGCGGCTTCTTCTTCCTGAGGACTCGGGGTGTGTGCGTACTCCACGACGCCCGGGGACTGCCGGAGGGCCGGGGGAAGGCGTTCCGGCTCGTTCGGTGGTGGGAGAAGTTCTCGATGGTGTACGCGGCCTTGTGCCTGGAGAAGGGGGAGCCTCCCGAGCCGGGGGAGGTGGACGAGCTGTTGGAGTTCGTCGTGAACAATCGGGCCGGCTGGGACGAGCTCGTGTATCTTAACCGCCGCTTTTCCATGGTGGATATACTGATGAACTACCAGGTTACCGCCTTCAAGCTTGAGGCCTGTACCTTGTGCCTGGTGATACTGGTCGGGGGAGAGCCGAGCCTGATCTGCACCTGGTGGTACCTGGCCTCGATGATCCTATTGACCCTGCCCGTTTCGGTCCTGATGACGCTCCTCGTCGACCTCGACACGACCCTGCGCAGCTGGAGGCTGGTGCGGGAGGGTCGAGTGTACGAGAGCGTGTTGGGGCGCGATCCCTACGATGGGGAGTGGGTTCCCGGTGAGGGTGATCCGATCGCGTCACGCCACCGCGAGTCCGAGCCAGACGATCCACAGTCCGGTTAGAAACGGGGTCGCCAGGAGCGGGGCGAGACGGAGCGCGGCCCGACCGCTCAGCATCTTCCACGCCGCGCGCGTTAGGGTGAGGGCGACGATACCGTGTACAGCGAGCAGGCACTCCACGCCCGTGACCCCGTAGGCGTGGAACTCGCTTAGCGCGAGGTGGACGTTCCCCTCCGCCATCCTGGCGAGGAATTGGCTCGACGCTACGTACCCCAAGATCGCCTGCCAGTACAGCGCCGAGGCCGTTGCGATCGAGGCAGCCGTGGTGAAAGCCACACCCTTGGACCCCCAACCCCGTCGGGCGAGAAGGGACAGGGGAACGTTCAGCAGTCCAACGCACAGGCCGGCGATCGCCGTCGCCAGGATCGACGAGTAGTAGGACCGAAGGGGACGGTACTTCCGGGCCATCTCTCGGAGCGCGTGCGCCCGTCGGGCTTTCGCCCCGAGCGCCTCGCGGAGGAACCGCCACTTGGGCTTCGTCAACAGCTTACTCGGGTGTACGGTCTTCACGCTCCTACCGCCCTTCCCACCACGACCACCGCCTCCGGCGCTCTTGCCCACGCCGCCGGTTTCTTCTCCCCCGCCCCCGATTCTCCCAACGCACCGCGCGCCGGCGGCGATGGCCTCTAGCCCGTGCGTGTACGGGTCCGTGAGGGCCGGATCGTGGGCCAGCAGGACAGTCAGGACCTCGATCAAGCCCCCCGACCGCCCCGCCGATCACCGTCGGTCCACGGTGACGGGGTCGAGCGCTCTCCCATTTGAACTCTCCGAAGACGAAAGGCGGTGGGGGACCGTCTCTTCGCCCGGACGGAGGTCGCGGGGGGTCCTGCTCGTGACGGATCTCTTGCGGTGGGTTTGTGGTGATCCTCGGGTGAGGGAGGTCGTGTTGGAGTTCCGGGGTTCCGTGAGGGGTCGGGTCGAGTCGGATGGGTGACCTCCTCCGGAAGCTCTACCCCATCCTCTCACTGTACGTGATACTAAGCCTAGTCCTTGAGGGTCGTGAGGTCGTTCGGGTACTGTGGCCTCGAGCGTCTGACCCGCTCGCGGTGATCGTGCTCATCGGCGCGTGCATCGCCCCGATCCTCGCCGCGTACCTGGCCTTCAACGGATACCCCACGCTCGAGGCGCGCAGGAGACTTCGCGCACCCATCGTCACCCGACCGCATAGCCCGGTGCTCCTCTTACCGCTCTTCCTCCCCGCCCTACTCCACCCAAGCCACCACGTCCACCACTGGCCGAAGATCCGGTTCGCGCTCGCCTACCTTTACGTGGGATGCGTCGCCGTAATGTGGGTGTTGAGATCGCGAGTCGTCTGGCGCTGGAAGAATGATGTGATCTAGACGAGGAGGCGCTAGGACGCTTCGTCGAGAGATTACCCGACGGACGGTACGTACCCGGTGGTGTGATCCCGTACCTTCCGATCCTCGGGGTGATCCCGACCGTCATCGTCGCCTTGGCCCTACCGTCGCTCATGACCCACGCGGTGGTAGCCGGCGCGATCCTGGCACTGGTGTTGGCGGTCTGCGTATCCCTGCTCACGAAAGGGAACTCCCTGAGGTTATCAGCGTGTTCGATAGAGCCTGGCGCGAAGACCTGTACACGGTGGCTTTCATGACCTTCATCCTGGGTAGGAGCTTCTGGCTGGTAATCAAGCACTCACACTCCTAGGATCCCGGTGTGATGGTCCCGCCCGGTGGGGATCGACGATCCGACGTAGACGCCTTCACAAGTGGTGCCTCTTCCACCCGTTGAGGTGCCCGGCTGACGGCTAGGGGTAGTGTCGGGTACCGGTGTATTCCCCCACCGGCGATACCGGTCGGAAGCCGGTGTGCGTGCAATGCACCGGAGCATGTGCCGGATCGGCCCATCGGCGTGCTCACCTACCTGATGATACTCTCCGCCGTGCTGTTACACCGGCTCCTTCTTACCCTAACTCGTCGCGATCCTGGGGCAGGGGATCAGCTACAGAACTGGAGGTGCCGAAGGGACACTCGTACCGGCCGGCGTCCCCGCCGTGCTTCGCCTTCGTCCTCCCCTCCTAGTGTCGCTGAGGGAGTTCAGCGCGCTCTTCGTTCTGTCTAGGGGTGAGGGTCATCGGGTTGCGATTGAGACGATCCGCGCGTACGGCGTGGACGGGCCCGCGGTGATCGCCCTATAGCGATCACCGTGATCCTCTTGACCGCATCCCGACGGAGGATCGACCTACCTTTCCTACCCAAGACGGACCTCAGGATGGTCTCGACTATCGCGACCTGGACGTCGGTACTACT
>JAADCQ010000079.1 GCA_013154335.1 Methanopyri archaeon | reverse complement strand
ACTCCCCGACCTTGAGTCGGTTGAGATCCATCGTGGAGGGGAGGGCCCCCAGGTCGTTCCCGGTGTTGGGGAGGCCGGACTGCACGATCGTGGCGTGGTCGGTGAGGGATGAGGATCCGGTCAGGGAGCTGGGGCCCACGCTGCCCGCGGTCACCGGCCTGGTGGGCCTGTGCGTCTTGGAGGAATCGGCCAGGAGGCTCGTGGAGCGGTTCGGAGAGGAGAGTGCCCGCGGGTTGTCAACGGCTTTCACCCGGTACCACGACGAGAGGACCGCCGTTCTACTCGGGGCGGTGTTGGGGGCGTGGTTGTGGGACGATGTCGACGATATGAGGGCGTTCTGGGAGGAGGGTGGTGGGTGGAGGTTCGTGTACAGGTTCCTACGTGAGGGTATGATCGTGGAGGGCGTGGTGGAGGAGCTGACGGGGATCGAGCCGGGTTCCAGCGGTTAGACACCGAGGTACATGGCGGGCCCGTAGGCCGGCATCATGTGGTCGGGTACCGTCTCGGGTTTCCTTCCCACCTCGAACTCCTCCCGCTTCGGTCCCGTGGATACGATGTCCTCCACGTCGTCCCAGTCCATGGGTGATACGTTGATGGCGCCGTGCCCGCCGTCCCTGTAGACCTCCTCGGTCGTGAGGTCCCCTTCGACGAACCTCTTGAGGTGGTCCAGGAGTTTGTCCCTGTCGAGTAGGCGGGTGTGATGCTCGTACACCCCCAGGATCCTGTCGTCTTCGATGAGGAAGGCGGTCGTGTGTCCCGTGCCGTGATCGATGACCAGGAGCGTGTCCGCGTTCGAGTCGACCCGTCCCAGCATGGCGACGGGGATCTTGGAGTCGGCGGTCACGGTCCTGCGGGCGCCCACGGCCTGGGCGAGGGTGTGAGCCGCGTTCAGCCTGGGGAAGTTCTCGGGCGGGTTCCTGTACAGCATGTCCTCGAGGCGGGCGCCCGCGGGTCTGAGGGCCCGGGCGAAGAGTTCCTCGAACCTGTGCTTCCTGGCGGATTCGTACCCGGGGGAGTACCCGTGGTCTTGAACGCACGCGATCACGGTCTCGACCTCGTACGGGTCGGTGCCCCAGCGTTCTAGGTTCTCCCTCAGGTGGTTCGGGTCGAAGTCGTAGGTGTGGAGCACGGGGTCCGTGGGTAGGACGTGGTTCAGGGGGTTCTCCACGATCTCGAGGTTGTCCATGTCGCGTAGGACGTCCGGGTCGTTGTGGAGGGTCAAGGCGGCCTCGGGTTCGGCGTAGACCCGTGTTCCCTCCTTCATGAGGCGCTTGATCGCCTTGGTCAGGGGTCCCCCTCCCATGGGGAGCCCGATCATGGCGAGGCGGGGCGGGTGGTTCATCTCGAGGACGCGTTGGGCGAGGGTGGAGGTCCTGGACGGTTGGACGGTCCTGGGGGAGTAGTCGGGGTCCCCCGTGTAACCCAGGATGTCGGTGGTTCCCACGCCGACGTCGACGACGAGCGTCACGACCTCGTCACGGAAGGATACGGGTTCCAACGAAGTCCTCCCCCTCGACGGCGGCGGTGATGTTGTTCGGGTCGTCGTTCGGGACGACCCTGATCTCGACGTCGTACCGCTCGGCGAGTTCCGGTGCGAGCGGGTCGACGGCGGTCTCCCGTCCCTTTATCTCGGACGCTTTCACGGCGTCCACGGGTCGGCCGTCGAGGATCACGCCGGGCACGTCTTTCACGGCGACGACGGTTCCCGCTCCCAGGCGTGACGCTATCCAGACGGATATCGAGTCGGAGGTGGCCTTCCAGCTCCTGGGTAGGGGATCCTCGCGTTCGAGCCATCTGTAGGGGAGGAGCACGGCCCGGGCCTCGGGGTACGGGGTGGCCTTCAGGTCGAGGAGTTCCGCCAGGACGAGACCGGTTTGGTCCATGGCGGCTATCGCGGCCCAGTGGGCGGTGTCGTTCGAGAACCCGAGTTCCTCCTGGGCGCGTCTCACGGCGTCGGCGAAGCGCCATCCGCCCGGGACGACGAGGTAGTCGGCTTGGGTTCGTCGGAGGGCGCGGGCCAGGGGTTTCGGTCGCTTGATGACCCCGGTTCCCGCCTTTATCACGGTGTCCACGTTTCCTTCCCCGTGATCTCCTCCACCTTCATGAGGAATATCCTGGCGTTGGTCCTGAGCACGGGGTCCTCGTGGTCCTTCGCCATGCGTCGGAGTTCGTCGAGGATGGCCTCGAGGTCCCCCTCGTTATCGGCGTAGATCTCCTCCAGGATCTCCTTGAACTCGCGCACGTCCTGGAGGTAGGGCCTCGCCTCCACGTAGGCCGCGGTCAGGAGGTCCGCCGCGTCCTTCGAGGATCGCCTCACGTATCTCACCCGCCAGCGCTTTCACCGTCTCGAGCATCTCACGGGAAGGGGGCCCGTACCCGGTTTTGACGGGTACGAACCCTATCAGTAGATCGGGTTCGAAGGGGACGCCGTGGGAAGGGTACCCGGTGTTCCCGGGTTCCCTGACGAGGAGGACGTCGCCGGGTTCGCCGGCACCGAGCACGGCGTCGGCGGCGATCAGCACGTCGTGATCCGGGATCTTAACCCTCTCCGGCCACGGGCCCGCCGGCACGGATCTGAAGGTGTCGTCGGAGAGGGGGGAGAGAGTCCTGGCCAGCTTGTAACCGAAGGCGTCGTCGGCCATGAGCGGGTGTCCCAATCCCACGAGGACGACCCGGGCCCCCGCGCGTAGGGCCCGGGCCAGGGTTTCGCCCACGGGACCGATGACGAGAGCACCCCTGGGGGAGGTGGACCCCGATGACCTCCTTCACCCTGTCGGAGGTCTCACCTGCCTATCAGCTCGTCTCCTATCACGAAGATGGAGACGGTCTGGTTCAGGTGGGCCACGGTTCCGCTCTCGGTGTTACCTATCTCGCCGTAGCAGTTGAACCCGATTATCGGCACGTCCTCGCCTATCTCCCTGCGTAGGAGTTCGACGGCGGTGTCGGTATCCACTATCTGGTGCCTGGCCACGCAGTTGAAGACGATGACGGCCGCGATGTCGTCGGGGTCTCCCGCGGCCTTGAGGGCGGATCTGGCGGCGTCCCTGAAGGATCCCTCCAGGTCGCCGGGTTGCATGACCTCGAGGGTTATGCCCTCGGGGATCTTGTTGAGGGCGGTTATGGAACCCTTCTCGGGGTCCGTCTCGACGCACGTCCTCAGGATGTGTTCCGAGTAGGGCGTCGGCGTGGGGATGCCGAACGGGTACGTGAACAGCGTCTCGGTGTCGATGGCCTCGGGGTCCACCCCCAGGACCTCGGCGTAGGCCTCGAGGGCGGGCTTACCGTCCAGCTCGAGTATCTCGGTGCCGTCCACGGCCGTCACCTTGAACCTGTGCCCGGTGGGCTCGAACCCGTGGTGGATGGCGTGACCGCACTTGAGGGACGAGAACCAGACCCAGGTGACGAGGGCGTCGGTGTACACGCGCCTGTCGTCGAACGCGTAGCACTGCTCGAGCCTCATGTCGTCGCCCGTGAGCCCGCCGAATATCACGGGGAGGGGGCCTCCCAGCTCGTTCATGACGCCCCTGAGCATGTCGCAGGTGGCGTCCGGGTTCTCGAGGCAGCACAGCCCGTCCGGCATCAGGAGGGCGTGCACGGGCGAGAACCTGGCGAGTTCCATGTGGTCGCGTACCCTCACCACGCCCGAGAGCGCCACGAGTGGGTTGGCCCT
>JAADCQ010000022.1 GCA_013154335.1 Methanopyri archaeon | reverse complement strand
CGGGTGCGAGGCACAGGAACATCGACAACGCGATCTGCCTGGTCAGGGATCTGAACGAGTACACGAAGTGGGTTCTGACGATGATGCGAGGACACTACAACGTGACGGGCTTCAACGAGGTCGTGGCGTGGACCACGGGTTACCCGTACGCGGTGGACTTCTCCAGGGGTTACCCGAGGTACAACCCGGGTGAGACCAGCACCATCGACCTACTGACCCGCGGATGGGCCGACGCCATGATGGTGGTGGCGAGCGATCCGGGCGCGCACTTCCCGCAGAAGGCCGTGGAGCGCATGGCCGAGATCCCGCTGGTGTGCGTGGACCCGCACTGGACGCCGACGGCGGAGCTGGCCGACGTGTACGTGCCCACGGCGATCGCCGGTATCGAGTGGGAGGGTACGGCGTACAGGATGGACGCGGTGCCGATCAGGATGCGCAAGGTCGTGGAGCCGCCGGAGGGCATGCTCAACGACGTGGAGTTCCTCGAGATGGTCATCGAAAAGGTCGAGGAGATGTAAGCCCGGGCCGCCCCACGGGGTAAACCCCGAAAGGGGAGCCCCGTGGGGTCGTGGCGGGGGGACGTCCCCCGCCGGCCCGGGCGCTCCAGACCTCCTTCCATCCCCCTGAAAACACGATAGTTCCCATCCGTAAGTGAGATATAGTTCGAATTCTATCGAACTTCGGGGTGAACCCCCTTGGCCCCCCGATGCCCGTACTGCGGTTCCGAGTCCTGCGTCAACGAGGCGGCCTACCGCCTCTTCGTCCGCGCCACCAGGAAACTCCCCGCCGCCTGGTTCGGGGAGAGGGACGAGGTCGACGAGGACCCCATGATCCGCCCCTCCTTCGGGGACGTGGGGTACTGCGAGAAGACCGGTAAGCACGTGTGGGCGTGCCCCTTCTGCCACGCCGTTATACCCGAGCAGGAGGTCGACTCCTACAAGGCCCGATGCCCCGAGTGCGGGGCCGAGGCCAACGTGGCCCCCTCCCGACGCAAGATAGTCTGTTGACCGCGGGTCGCACCCGCCCCGTACGACGAACGCTTTATCCGTGGGAAGGACCGGATCACCCACGGCGAGGGGGTCCTCCCCATTGGCCAAGGAGATGTTGATCAAGAACGCTTGCGTGTACGACCCCCTGAACGACGTGGAAGGCGAGATCATGGACATAGGCATCAAGGACGGTAAGATAGTCGACCCGTCCGAAGTCGACGAATCCAAAGCCAAGGTCATAGACGCCGAAGGTCGCCTAACCATGGCCGGCGGGGTCGACATCCACGCCCACGTGGCCGGACCCAAGGTCAACGTCGGAAGGATATTCAGACCCGAGGACAGCCGCAGGTTCGCCGTCGCCGCCAAGAAACTCGGCCACAGGGCCGGATCCGGTTTCTCGGTCCCGTCCACGACCATAACGGGTTACATGTACGCGCAGATGGGATACACGACCGTCATGGAGGCCGCCACACCCCCGCTCCTGACCAGGCACACGCACGAGGAGATCAGAGACACCCCGATCCTGGACGAAGGAGCCTACACCCTCATGGCCAACAACTGGATCCTCTACGAGTACATCAAGGAAGGCGAGCTCGAGAAGGCCGCGGCCTACGCGGCCTGGCTACTACGCGCCACCAAGGGCTTCGTCATCAAGATGGTCAACCCCGGCGGTACCGAGGCCTGGGGCTGGGGCGAGAACGTCCACAGCCTGGACGACCCGGTCCCGCACTTCGAGATAACACCCGCCGAGATCTACGAGAACTACGTCAAGATCAACGAGATGCTGGGCCTACCCCACTCCATACACATCCACCCCAACCTCCTCGGCGAACCCGGCAACTACGAGCTAACCCTCGAGACCTGGGACGTGATCAAGAACGCCGGCGTGGAACCAGACCCGCAACTCGGTGAAAGGGAACAACTGGCCCACAACACCCACGTCCAGTTCCACGCCTACGGCGGCGACTCCTGGCCGACCTTCGAATCCATGGCCGAGGAGATAGCCAAGTACCTCAACAAGAACGATCACATGACCATCGACCTCGGCGCCGTCACCCTCGACGAGACCACGACCATGACCGCCGACGGACCCCTCGAGTGGGAGCTACACGAGCTGACGGGCTTCAAGTGGGCCAACTACGACGTCGAACTCGAGACGGGATCCGGCGTCGTACCCTTCATCTACAGCCCCAAGAACCCCGTCCACTCCGTACAGTGGGCCATAGGCCTCGAGATAGCCCTCCTGACCGAGAACCCGTGGCAGGTCGTGATATCCACCGACCACCCGAACGCCGGGCCCTTCTTCAGATACCCCAGGATAATGGCCTGGCTCATGAGCGAGGAATACAGGAACCAATGGATAGAGCGCGTCCACCCGTGGGTCGGCCAGAGGGCCGTCATCGGCTCCATAGACAGGGAATACGACTGGAACGACATAGCCATCAGCACCAGGGCCGCACCCGCCAAGATGCTGGGACTCGAGGACAGGATCGGACACCTCGGCGAAGGAGCCTACGCCCACGTCGCCATCTACGACATCAAACCCGACGAGGTGGACCCCTCCAGGGACTACGCCGAGGTCGAGAAGGCCTTCGAACAGGCCTGGCTCGTGGTCAAGGACGGCGAGATCGTCGTACAGGAAGGAACCGTCGTCAACGAGCCCGTCGGAAGGACCTACTGGGTCGACGTCAAGGTACCCGAGGACCTACTCGAGGAGGTCAAGAAGGACCTCGAAACCAAATTCAGACGCTACTACTCCGTCAACATGGGCAACTACGAGGTCCAGGACGTTTACCTACCCAGGGAGGAGAGGATCGAGATCGACGCGCGCGATCGCCTCTCCTAAGCCCCCACACTTTTCTACCCGACGACGAGGCCGCCACGGGGGTACCGCCGCTTGAAGGTGATAATCCTCGAACCTAAGGAGGACTTCGAGGTACCTGTCGAGGCCGAGGTGATCAAGCCCGACGAGTTCGCCGGCCTCACCATCGACGAGATAGAATCCCTCAAGGTCCACGAGGGCAACACCGAGAGGGAACTCGGCGAACTCTTCGACGTAGAGGGAGAAACCGCCGACGACCCGGAGGACATCGAGATCAGGATCGCCGGGGACGTGCCCAACGTCAAGTACATCGGCCACGCCATGACCGCCGGACGGATCGTCATCGAAGGCGACGCCGGCATGCACACGGGCGCCGAGATGGAAGGCGGAGAACTCATCGTCAAAGGCGACGCCGACAGCTGGGTCGGCAGGGAGATGAAGGGTGGCAAACTCATCGTAGAAGGCGACGCCGGCGACTACGTCGGCTCCACCTACAGGGGAGAGTGGAGGGGCACCAAGGGAGGCACCATCATAGTGAAGGGCGACGCCGGCAACGAGATCGGCGAGTGGATGGCCGACGGGGAGATAATCATCGAGGGCAGCGTCGGCAAGATGGCCGGCATCCACATGCAAGGCGGCAGGATCATCGTCAAAGGCGACGCCGACCTGTGGGCCGGCGCCGAGATGGAAGGCGGAGAGATCATCATCATGGGAAGGGCCGAGGACGTGCTCCCCGGGTTCAAGTACGAAGGGGTCACCGAGGTCGACGGCGTACCCGGCACGTACCACATGTTCGTAGGGGACCACGCCTGCGGACCCGACGTGGAAGGCAAACTCTACCTCAACTCCGCCCTCAACCCACGCCCCTAACCCTCCCCC
>JAADCQ010000078.1 GCA_013154335.1 Methanopyri archaeon | reverse complement strand
TGCACGCGTGCCTGACCTCCACGATCTTACCGTCCTCAACGACCACCTCCAGATCATCGCACAACGTACCACAGAACGGGCAAACCACGTCTTTCACTACCTTCCTTTCCGCCATTCGGAACCCCTTGCGTTGCCCGCGAGTTTCGTGGATATACGGGTTATTACTCGTTGGATTTATAGGCCAATATCGTATTTGATCCCGTGATGGTTAAGGGTAGAATTAGGATTTGAATAGGGTGAAAGAATGGTGATGGAGAAGGGTTCACTTCTCCACTATCGACTCTTCCACCTCCATACCGAAGTGGCGACCCTTCTTCTCCTCCGTCTCCACGTAGGCCAGCACCTTATCGCCCGGCTTGAGGTCGACGACGGAAACGGGTTCGCCGTCCTCCCTCACGAGGTGGATGGTCTCGGCGTTCTGCACTATGGTCTGGACCTTCTTGCCCTCGTACTCGCCTTCGATTATCAGGAGGGGACGTTTCTCTATCTTGAGCCTGCCTATCACTGCGGTTCGGGTGTTACCCTCCGTGTCGACTATGAGGACTTCGTCACCCGGTTCGAGCTCCGCCAGGTACTTGGTCTTGCCGCCTGGAACCCTGATGTAGCAGTGGACGGGGCCCGCGTTGACCCTGAACGGTCTGGGTTCCACGTAGGGGTTCTCGAGGCTCTCGCTGTGGATGAGGAACATGCCCTTGGACGTGGATCCCACGAGCATACCCTCGCCTTCTTCCATCAGGGAGCACGTGTCGACGCAGACCCTGTCACCCTTCCCGATGGGTTTGATGTCGGTTATCTCGACGGGGACGAGTTCTATCCGCTCGGCCACGGCTTCCTCGGCTATCTCGGCGACCTTCTTGATCTCGGGGGGCTCTATCACGTCGTGGGATAGGAGTACGCCGTCGGCGCCCACCTCGAGCGTCTCGAACGCGACCTTGGCCTCGTTCGCGTCCTTGGCACCGGCTATGAGCTCGGGTTTCTCCTTCTGGAGTTCGGCGATGAGGTTCTCGAGCGGGATTATCTTCCAGTCCCTACCGACTACTATCACGTAGTCCGGTTGTATCTCCTTGGCTATCTGAGCCGCGAAGACCTCGTACGGCTTGTCCATTATCTCGACGTACTGGGCGACCCTGAAGCCCTCGTCTCGGGCCTTCTCCAGTAGGGTCGCGTCCAGGGATTCGGACACGTCGTCGGGTAGTTCGAGGGTTCCGTCGCCTTCGCCTCCCATACCTACCACTACGATGTCCGCTCCCGTCTCCTTGATCTCCTCGAGGGCGACCTCGGGGGAACCGCCGCCCTCCTGGAATATCGGGACCGCGACGTCCAGGTTACCCAGCTCCTTGACGCGTTCGACGTCGTCGGGTCTGGCCACTATCACGTCGACGCCGGCCTCGATGGCCTCGGTGACGTACGGTTTCTTCTCCTCCCAGGGTTCGTCCCCGACGATGGAGACCCATACCTTCTTCCTGTGGGATGTCATGGGAGGGGAGGGCCCCCGGGTTTCAGGAGACCCGCTCGATCTCCTTCATGGCCTCCTCGACCTCCGCCTCCTCGTGGATGATCCTGGCGATGGCCCTCGTCATGGCTTCCCTCATCTTCGGGTCCTTGTGGGCGAAGATGTTCCTACCTATGGCGGCGCCCGCGGCGCCCGCTTCTATGGCGCCCTTGACCATCTCGAGGACCTCTTCGGGTGTGTCGGCCTTCGGACCGCCGGCTATGACGACGGGGACGGGGCATCCCTTGACGACCTCTTTGAACGAGTCGGGATCGCCCGTGTAGTTCGTCTTGACGATATCGGCGCCCAGCTCGGCCCCCACCCTGGCGGCGTGCTTGACGTGTTCCACGTCGAACTCGTCCTCGACCTTCGGCCCCCTCGGGTACATCATGGCGACGAGTGGCATGCCCCAGTCGGCGCACCTCTCCGCCACGTGACCCAGCGTCTGCAGCATGTCGGGCTCGTTCTCGGCCCCGACGTTGACGTGGATGCTCACGGCGTCGGCTCCCAGTTGGATGGCCTCCTCGACGCGGCACACCTGGACCTTGTTGTTCGGATCGGGACCGAGGTCCGTGCTGGCGGACATGTGGATTATCAGGCCGATGTCTCTACCGTACCCGCGGTGGCCCGCCCTGACCATGCCCTTGTGGAGTAGGACCGCGTTGGCGCCTCCCCTGGCGACGGCGTCGACGGTCTCCTCGAGGTCGTCCAGCCCGGTTATGGGGCCCATGGTGACCCCGTGGTCCATCGGAACTATGAGGGTGCGTCCGGTCTCCCTGTTCATGATCCTCTCCATCCTGATCTGCTTGCCGATGTGGACCATACCTCAACATACCCCCTTCGAGACCGACTCCAGCTCCTCCTTCAGCTCACGGGCCTCCTCAACCACCTCGGATAGACGTTTCGAAAGACGATCGATCAGCTCGGGGGCTTCCTCCGTCAGGACGGCTCCCTCCCTCGAGGGGCGGATTATCCCCTCCCTCTCGAGGACGCGCAGGGAGTACCTCACCTGGTGCCATTTCAGACCGGTGATCTCCGAGATCCTGGAGATGCCTATAGGCTGGTTCTCCGCGACCACCTTGAGGACGAGCACGTGGCGTCTCAGGGTCTTCACGGCCTCCTCGAGGGAGTCCAGCACCGGTGTGCCCCCGTGTGTCATGCTAGCACGTGTCACACCACCCTTTAACAAATGAATCGGGCGCCGAAAAGCCCGGAATCAGGGCGCCTTGGCCAACCTGATCACGCACTCCTCCTCTCCCTGCTCGCTCTCCGCCACGTACCTGTCCGTCCCGTCCAACGCTAGCTGAACCAGTATCGTGGAAGGGGCCACCAACAACGTCGGATGGACGTCCAAGGCCTCGACGAGCTCCAAGCACTTCTCCCTGTAGGGGCACTCCACGACCCTGACCTCGTCCCCATCCACGACGAACCTGAACTCCCCGAAGCCCAGGTCCAGCTCCAGCTCGCCTCCCTCTTCCAAGATCTTACGTATCTCCGACACGTCCACGTCGATCATCTCCTTCAGCTTGTTGACGACCAACCTGAGGTGCGCGAACGTCACGTCACCGTCGGTCTCGAGGGCTATCTTGTTCATGACCAAGCACACGGCGATCGTGTGGGAGGGACCCGTGACTTCGCTCCTGGAACGCTCCGACAACCTGGCCGACCCTCCTCGACGATGGTGCCCGTCGACGCTAACGACTTTCGACCTCGATCCGGCAGTTCCCCTCGTTCCACTCCACGTTCCTCACGTCCAAGCCGGTGTAGGCGGAGAACACTATCGCGACGGGACACAGGATCTTACCCGTGGATACGACGAGATCGCAAACCCTCGCCCACGGGCAGTCCTCGACCTCCAACGTCTCACCGTCGAACCTGTAAACTTCGCCGTAGAAGCCCTCGACCTCGCCCTCCTCTACGACACTCTCGAACATCTTCTTGACCTCGGACGTGCGGGCTCCCCTCTCGGCCGCCTTGGTGGTGACTTCCTTGACGACGCGAACTATGTTCGCGGGGAGCTCTATGTCGCGTAGGGTGGCCAGGAGGGCGGCCAGTACGGCGTCGTTGAGGGTCAACTCCTCGGCCAACGGGCTCACTCCCCCTCGGCGATGTCACCGTACAGTTCCTCGGCCGCCCTCCGTAGCTGTTTGAGGAGCAGTCTTGCCATTCCTTCTGGGAGGGTTTCGCTGTCGTAGAGGAGTCCTATTATGAGGTCGTTGATTTCTTCGAGGATGAGGGAGTGGCCGCACACGACGGAGACCTTGGCCTTCTCCT
>JAADCQ010000055.1 GCA_013154335.1 Methanopyri archaeon | reverse complement strand
ACTCGTTGGGCACCTCTATCGGGCAGACCTCGGCGCAGGCACCGCAGCCCGTGCACGCGTCCTCGTCCACGTACCTCGGCTTCTTCTCGATGGTGACCTTGAAGTTGCCGACGTAGCCGTCCACGTCGACGACCTCGGCGTACGTGAGGAGTTCGACGTTTGGGTGTTTGGACACGTCGACCATCTTGGGGGCCAGGATGCAGATGGAGCAGTCGTTGGTGGGGAAGGTCTTGTCGAGCTGGGCCATGCGTCCGCCGATGGACGGGAACCTCTCGACGAGGTAGACCTTGAAGCCCATGTCGGCGAGGTCCAGGGCGGCCTGGATTCCGGCGACGCCCCCGCCTATCACGAGGGCCTTGTCGGTGACGTCGACCTCGACGGTCTCGAGGGGTTCGAGCTTCCTGGCCCTGGCCACGGCGGCCCTGACGAGGTCCTTGGCCTTCTCGGTGGCGAGCTCGGGCTCGTCCATGTGGACCCAGGAGCAGTGCTCCCTGATGTTGGCCATCTCGAAGCAGTAAGGGTTGAGGCCGGCCTCCTCGACGCAGCGTCTGAAGGTGGGTTCGTGGAGCCTCGGCGAGCAGGCGGCCACCACGACCCTGTTCAGATCGTACTCCTCGATGTCCCTCTTGATCATGTCCTGGCCCGGGTCCGCGCACATGTACTTGTAGTGCCTGGCGACGACCACGTTCTCGAGTTGGCCCGCGTACTCGGCGACCTCCTCCACGTCCACCACGCCGGCTATGTTCACACCGCAGTGGCACACGTACACGCCGATACGGGGCTCCTCTTCCTCGGGCACGGGGGAGCACCCCCGGGCATGGTTTCAAAATTAGGAAACGTTATCGTTTCATTTAGGTCCAAGGGTGGCGAGGACCTCCCCGTCCCGTGTCACGGCCTCGACGACGATCGGGTACCTCCCGACCCTCACCGCGTGCGAGGCGCAGGACAGGCACGGGTCGTAGGCCCTGATCACCATCTCCAGCCTGTTGAGGAGGAGATCGTCCATGTCGTCCGGAGACTCCACGTGTTCCTCGACGACACGCCTGACGCCCTCCTCCATCGCGGGGTTGTTCTGGACGGTCGCGACCACGAGGTTCGCCGCCCGGATCAACCCGTCCTCGTCCGTCTCGAAGTGATGGATCAGCACGCCCCTCGGGGCCTCGACGCATCCCACACCCTCGGAGTCCGCCGCGTCATCGACGGTGACCTCCTCCCTGATCTCGTCCGACGTCACGTCGTCGTCCTCCAGGAGCTCGATGCAGAGTTCCACGGAGCACAGTATCTCGATGGCCCTGGCCAGGTGGTACAACATGGGCTCGTGCCTGGGTAGACCGAACCTCTCCTCGAACTCCTCCAGCCTGGCCTGGGCGCGCTCCGTCGGCATCCCGTCGCACACGTTCAACCTGGAGAGGGCGTTCACCCTGTAGATACCGTCCGGGTACCCCACATCCCTCAGGTACGGGAACTTGAGGTACGAGTGCGGCCTGACGAGCTCGGCTATGTGATCCACGTACTCGGACGGGTCGAACTCCACCGCCACGTTGCCCTCTGGATCCACCGCCCTTAGCGTACCGTCGTACAGCTCGTGGGTGCCCCCGTCCACGAGGCCCATGTGGTACGTCTCGAGGGCGCCCAGGTCCAACAGTCCCTCCTCCTCCAGTCTCTCCGTCAGCTCCAGGGCGAAGTCGACCGTGGTCTCGGCGATCTCGAGGACCTCCTTCGCCTCGGCCAGGAGCTCGTCCCTCTCCTCCTCGGACAGGGACCTGGAGACGCCCCCGGGCACGCCGGTGACCGGGTTGATGGGCCTCCCTCCGACCTTCTCCACGACCTTCTGACCGAACTTCCTGAGCTCTATGGCCGCCTTGACGACCTCGGGTCTCTCCTCCGCTATCCTGAACACGTGCCTGGCGGCGGGGTCCTCCTCGTCCGGGTACACGAGGTCCGGCGCGGCCAGGAAGTAGAGGTGTAGCGCGTGGCTGTGGACGTTGGCGGCCTGGTGCATGAGGTTCCTCAGCTTGACGGCGGGCTCCGGGGGCTCCACGCCGAACACCGCGTCGCACGCCTTGACGCTGGCCAGGTGGTGCGCCACCTGGCAGATCCCGCATATCCTAGGGGTTATGATGGGGGCGTCCTCGACGGGCCTGCCCTCGAGGAACTTCTCGAAGCCCCTGAACTCGAGCACCTGGAACCTCACGTCCTCGGGCCTACCGTCCTCGAAGATCACGGTTATCCTCGCGTGACCCTCTATCCTGGTGACGGGGTACACCTCGACCCTCTCGCTCAAGGCTCCTCACCCCTGTCCGCCCTGAACGGGATCAGGGCCGACGCGAGCGTGAACCTGTAGAACCAGCCGACGGGATCCGGGACGCTCTCCGCGAGCTCCACCGGGTCGAAACCCGGCTCCTCCTCTTCCTCCACCCTGTACGCGGAGGCCAGGGCCGAGATCATGCCCGCACCCTGATCCGGGGCACCCTCCGCCGGTCCCCTACAACCCGCGCACGGTACACCGACCTCGGGACACCTACCGCCGCAGCCCGCCCGGGTCGCGGGACCGAGGCACGGGTAACCCTGCTCGAGCAGGCACCTCTCCGGGTCGGGCTCGCCCTCGAAGGGCCTCTTGATGGAACGGATGACCTTCCCCTTCTTCTCGCGTGGACACTCGTCGCACACGCTCTTCCTCGGGAGCTCGAACTCCTCCCCCTCGAGCGCGCACCTCACCGCCTCCAGGATGTCGTCCGGCGAGGGCGGGCAACCGGGGACCATGATGTCCACGTCGATCACGTCGCTGAGCGGGTGAACGCGCCACGTGAGCTCGGGCAGGTCCTCCGACGGGGGCTCGCCCTCCTCGTTCACCGTCGTCGGCGTGCTCACGTACGCCCTCTCGAGCAACTCCTCGTTCTCGAACAGGTTCCCGAGACCGGGGATGCCGCCGAAGCAGGCGCAGGTGCCGACCGCGATGACCACGTCCGCGGCCTCCCTGACCTCCTCGGCCTCCTCCACGTTGTCCTCGTTCCTGATGCCGCCCTCGATCAGCGCCACGTCCACGTGCTCCGGGATCTCCTTGAAGTCCAGGAGCGGGGGCGAGTAGACGAGCTCCACGTCGTCGGAGAACACGGACAGAAGCCTCTCGTGGAGGTCGAGGAGGGAGATGTGACAGCCGGAGCATCCCCCGAGCCAGATCGTCATGACCTTCTTCGTCATCCCGCGGGTCACCACCCGTTTTACAATAATTCCAGCTTCTCGTTCAACTTCAGCGGCCCGAGTTTCTCGATCCTCTCGTGGAACTTCCTCATAACTTCAGCGAACTTCTCACCTTCAGAAGCCGATATCCAATCGTACTCAAACCGCTCACTACCTATTCCTATCTCATCAAGTAACCTCTTGATGAGCTCGGCTCTCCTCCACCACTTGTAGTTGCCAGCCTGGTAGTGACAGTCGCCCAGGTGGCACCCGCCCACGAAGACGCCGTCGGCTCCCTCGCGGAAGGCCTTGAGGACGAAGGCCGGTTCGACCCTGCCCGAGCACATCACGCGGATGATCCTGACGCTCGGTGGGTACTGCATCCTGGAGACACCGGCGGTATCGGCGCCCCCGTAGGAGCACCAGTTGCAGCAGAAGGCGACTATCTTCGGGTACCAACCGTCCGGCACCTCGGATCCCCGTCCGAACCCGTGTCGATGACGGGATAATAGAGTTAATTATTCCTGTTACAAAGCGCTTAAAGTGGATAGGATGGCTGATCAAATCTTGACTGGAACCCGTATTTTCAAATATTTGAACTATCGTAGTCCAACGGAGCTTCGGAAACCGGAATAGGTAATCCAGAAACGATTAGTTACGATCTTCGTAACGATACGTGCCGCCGCCGGGACGCGCCATCCCCACCCCTCAAGCCTCGAAGTACGAGGCCAACTCCTCCGAGTACCAGGCCTCCCAAGGGCCCAGGATCTCGAGGGCGGGTGGGGGAGCGTCCTCGAGGGGATCGCCTTCCTCGTCGGCCTCCGGGTGCTCGAACGTCCCGGCGAGCCTCCAGGCCACCTCCCACACGTAGAGGCCGTGGCAACCCGCGAGGACCGCCTTCAACTGCCTCACGGCTTTGGTGGCCAGGTACCTGAGCTCGTCAGGGTCGGCTCGCCATAGGGCGTTCAGGAGTTCCTCGCATCCCCTCCCCTTGCCCAGGTAAAGGAACCTAGGCTCCGGGTGGATACGGCTCCCCGGCACGTAGGCGACGAGGTAGGGTCCGTACCTCTTCCCCGCGACACACCTGTACGTCTCCTCCGGGACGGGGTTGGTCATCCTCCTGTAGACCTCGAGCAGAAGTCTAACCGCCCTGATCCTCTCGACGGGGTCGTCCGGGATCTCTATCCCCAGCCAATCCACCGCGGTCGCCCTCTTGATGTATTGTAAAGATGGTGTTCAGACCGCCGTTAATAACGTTTGCGTCACCCCCCTGGGAAACCCCCTCCGCGATGTTCGTCGCTTCGGGATGGGCGTGTCGGGGAACCGTATCGGACCCCCGTTCTCCCCTCCGTACCGAACGATGAGGTGTCTCCGGTTTCGTGCATCCTTCCCGTGGTTTTACAATAATCCCACAGGGCCGGGGAAGCGGGCCCGTGATCGTTTCGATCATCGTAACGAATCGAGGAGGGGGCGTGGGGAGCGTTCACTCCTCCAGGTCCTCGAACCTGTCCTCCAGCTTCTTCAGCACGTCGGGCAGCGTCGTGTACTCCAGCTCCTCCTCGGACAACAGGTGCGGCTGGAACGGTCCGTGTCTCCTCATGTAATCGGCGATCTCCGCCGCCTTCTCCCTCACGATCTCGAAGGCCGGGTCGTCGAACAGGTCCTGCGGGCCGACGAGCTCCCCGTTCCTGAGCTGGAAGCCCAGGGCTATGACCCTCGGGGGTCCGTCGAACCTCGTCGGGTGAGCCTCGCTCTCCGGCACGGGCATGAGCGGACCGTTGTGACTGCCCCTCATCCACCCCGCCACCAGGTGCGGGAAGGAGAACGCCTCCAGGACCTCTCCCACGGCCGGGAAACCGCTCTGACACCTGACGACGGCCACAGGATCGTCCTTGCCCACGTACTCGCCCGCTATGAGGTTGAGCCTCTCGGTGCTGGTCACGGCGGCGATCCTCTCGGCCCTGTCCCCCTCGCCCTTCTTGAAGACGCGCTTGATCGCGTACCTCTGGGTCTGGCCTATCAGGGCGAGGAGGTCGTACATCTCCTCGGGACACGACAGGACGACCTTCTTCTGGTCTATCACGTCGTGGACCTCGAACTCGAAACCGTCGTGCATGCTCGGGTCCAGGACCAGACCCGCCGTGTTGTTGGGGTCGGCGAATATCCTGAACAGGGGCAGGTTGAAGGCGCTCGGTTCCGTCTTATCGCAGCAAAACACGACGATCGGCTCGCTGGGCCTCTCCACGAGCTCCATCTCGGCGGCGCCCGGGCCCAGACCACGGACGTTACCGCTGAAGGCGTCGGACAGCAGGTCCTGACCCGCGCCGTAGAGCTTCAGGTCCTCCGCGACCTTGGTGGCCTCCTGGAAGGCGTTCCAGGCCAGCTCGTGCACCTTCTCGTCGTCCTCGCCCCGATCGTGCGTCATGATCAGGTCGATGTCGTCCCCGCACCTCGTGACGTAATAGTCTATGATGATCTCGTCGACGGCGTCCTCGAGGACGGACTCGGCCGCCTCGAGCAGGTCCGGGTGGGCCTCCACGTGACCCGGGAACCCGCCCACGTCCGCCTTGATCACGCTGACCGTGATCCTCTCCTCGGACAAGCCGATCACCCCCGGCGCGCGATCGCCGGTCGGTCGATAAAAGGGGCACGGTCACACCCTGACCACCGAAGCCCTCCCGACCTTGGCCCTCCACAGGTAGAGGAACATGCCCACGGCGCTCACCACGGTGCCCAGGACGGTGGCGTAGACTGGTACGACCAACCACCCGGGTAGAGGATCGACCCTAACCTGCCCCGCCACCACGTGCACGGTGTGGACGTAGAGCTCGGCCGAGACCACCAGCACGGACGTGGAGGCGATGAGACCCCCGGCGCCCACGAGAGCCCTGGCCGTGTCCCCCACCTCCAGGGCGCGTCCCAGGATTATGAGGGCGGACACGTCGGAGAGGGCCATGAAGGCGGCGAGGGAGGCGAGGAAGGCGTGGAACCCCGGCTCCATGAGGGGATGGACGCCGGCCGGGGAGGCTATCACGAACACGTGGGACGGGGTGGGGGTGAGCACGGTGATCGTCTCCGCGGGCATCGTCCTCCCCTTGTGTCCTCAGTTCCCACGAAGAGAAAATCTTTCCCATTCAGGGTTACACCTCGACCCTCCTGCCACCGACCATGGCCACCATGCCGGCCACCGTCAGGGCCACCCCCACGATCATGACGACCCCGACGATCATGTGCCACTCCGGGATGGCGCAGCTCCTGACCACGGCCCTGGGCGCCTCCACGTGGTGCACGCAATCGTACAGGTCGGCGATGGCCCCGAGGGCACCCGCGGAGGCCAGGACGATCCCCGACCCCGCCAGTATCCTAGGCTTATCCGAGACCTCCCAGGCCCTCTTGACCACGTGGAGGCCCACGATCAGGGACATGACGAAGAACACCGTCATGGCGATACCGACCATGATGAAGGCCTCGTGGGCCGTCGTCGTCGGTGTGATGAACACGACGTGGGCCGGCTTGTCCGTGACTATCGTGAGGTGGTACTCGGGCACCGGCGGTCACCCCTGCTTGAGCTTCATTATCGCGGCCGCTAGATCGCCATCGGTTTCCTCGAGGGCCTTTCTCGCTTTCTCCTCGCTCACCCCGGCCTGTTCCGCGACCAACTTCACATCTTCCTCCGTAAAGGGCTTCTTTTCATCCGTTTCTTTAACCCTCTTGGGCTTGCCCACCAGCTGGTACATCTCCTGCCCCATGAACCTCAGCCTGGACATGGACGGGTTCTTGAACACGAGTTTGGTCCCGTCTTTGAGGTGCACCACCACCTTCTCGACGCCTCTGATCTCCTCCTGCTCCAGTCCCATCTCCCTCATCATCCTTTGCAGTTTCCTTTGGTCTATCCTACCGGGTGGGAACACGGTTTCTCACCCCCTTTGCACGGGTTTCCTAACCCTGACCGCGACACCGTGCTCGAACCTGGGCATCTCCCAACCCGATAGCCTAGCTTTACCGACGGCCAGGGGCTCGTCGTCCCCGTTCACGATCACGCACTCGTCCCCGGGCCTTATCTCATCCCAGGCCTCCACCACGTGGGCGGCGAAGACGTCCCTCCCCCGGACGGCCCTTTCTTCCCCCTCCTCGTCGACGATGACCCTGTGCTCGGGGGGTTCCGTGGCCTCGATCAACCTCTCGGCGGCTACGGGGCCGAGGGAGGCGAGGCCGTCGGTGGGTCTCAGGGTGAGCACGTGTTCGCCGTCCGGTGTCGTGACGCGTCTGGGGAACCCGCGGACGGTCTCGACCCGGAGTTCGCCCTCGAGTATGGCCCGGGCGGCCGGACGACCGAACTGATATGAGAGTACGCCTTCGAGGATGCGTAGGATCTCATCCAAGCCCGGGGGTCTCCCCTTGGATCCGCTGGAGCTGTTGGGTGCGGCCTCGGAGCCCGCGGACGCGGCGGTGGTTCGGGCCGTCGAGGGGGTAAGGGTATCGATAGAGGCCGTGAACGGGGAGCTGAGGAAGGCCGACCCCGCCGAGGTTAAGGGTTGTTCGGTGTCGGTCCTGAGGGACGGTTCCTGGGGCGTGGCGGCGGCCGAGGAACCCTCGACGGATCTCGTGGACAAGGCGTTGGCGGCCACGGGGTCCGGTGAGGCCTCGCTGCCCGACGACGTGCCCGTCGCGGAGGGTTCGTGGGACTGGACCGGGAAGGTTCACCCCCTGGACGCGCTGGAGGAGGCCGCGGAGACCGCCGTCGACGTGTCCTCCCGTTGGGATCACGACGTCGAGGTCTCCTGCACGGTGGGTGCCGTAAGGTACGAGCTCTACGCGTCTTGGGGCTCCGAGTGTCGCCTGGACCTGTGGTACCTCTCGTACGGTGTCACGGCCAGCGACGGGGGAGAGGAGTACTCGGTGCGCGGCGGTGGACGGGGCGTGGGGGTCGAGGGTTTCCTGGAGGACGTGGAGGCCGCGGCGGAGGACGCCGTGTCCGGCCTCGAGGACCTCATGAGGGCCGGTAAGGGCCCGGAGTTGGCGGAGAGGGTCGTCGTGGATCCGGAGCTCCTGGGCGTTGTCGTGCACGAGGCCTTCGGTCACGCCGTCGAGGGTGACCTCGTGGCCAGGGGTGAATCCATCCTGGCGGGCAAGGTCGGGGAGAGGGTGGCGTCGGGAGAGGTCACCGTCGTGGACGATCCGACCGTGGAGGGTGCCTTCGGCTCGTACCCGTTCGACGACGAGGGCGTGGAAGCGAGGAGGACGGTCCTGGTCAAGGACGGGGTCCTGGAGGGATTCCTCACGGATCTCAACTCCTCGGTGGAGCTCGGTTCGGAGCCCACGGGGAACGGTAGGGTGGAGGCGATCGGTGACCACGTTCAGGTCAGGATGAGCGTGACCTACGTGGAGCCCGGCGACGCCTCGAAGGAGGAGCTGTTCGAGGAAGCCGGTGACGGCGCGGTTCTCCTCGTGGGTTCCAAGGGCGGCCAGACGGACACCGTGACGGGCAGCTTCCAGTTCTCGGCGAAGTTGGGTTACGTGATCGAGGGCGGGGAGCCCTCGGAGCCCGTGAAGGACGTGGGGTTGACGGGGGATACGATGGGTTTCCTCAAGGGCGTGAGGATGTTGTCCGACGAGGTTGAGTTGCATCCGGGGTACTGCGGGAAGGGCGGTCAGTTGGTCCCCGTGGCGGACGGGGGGCCCTACGCGCTCGTGGAGGGTAGGTTCAACCTGAGATCGGGGTGAGATCGTTGGGAGACGTGGAGAGGGTGTTCGAGGAGGCCGAGGAGGAGGGCGTCGGCGTAGTCGTCGTGAGGGTCGAGGACGTGGACGTGACCGTCGAGAGGACGGCGGACGCGGGCGACAAGGGGTCCTACGGGTCGTCCTCGACCATCGTGGTGAGGGTGGTTTCGGACGACGGTCTCGGTGTCAGCGCGGTGTCGGGCGGCGAGGACCCCGTGGAGGCGTTCAGGCGTGCCTTGATCGGTGCGAGGTTGGGGTGCTCGGATCCCGTGGATTACCCGGACGAGGTGAGCGGGTGTCCCGTGGAGTGTTTCGACGGTTCGGCGGTGGAGCAGGAGGTGTTGTGGGACGTTTTGGAGGGCTTGGAGGCGGAGGCGTCCGTAGACGGTGTCGAGGTGACGGGGGTGACGGTGTCCGGGTCCGTGTCGAGGGTCGAGGTTTGGACGTCGCCCGATGGGCCGGCGGTCAGGGAGACGTCCTCGGTGGGCGCGAGCGTCGAGGTGGTGGGTGAGTTTTCGGGTTGGTCCTACGATCAGGTGGTGGGACCCGGGGACGTGGACGTGGAAGGGTTGGCTGAGGAGGCCGTGGAGATGGCGTCCGAGGAGCCCAGGGAGGCTCCGCCGTCCGGGGAGGTGACCGTTTGCTTCCACCCGAGGGCGTGGGCGGAGCTCGTCGCCTACACGTTGATACCGGCCTTGTCGGGTTTGAACGTGGTGAAGGGTCTGAGCGCGTTCTCGAGGGACGATCTGGGCGAGAGGGTCGGTCCCCCGGGTTTCACGCTGATCAACGACGCGACGTTGGACGGTTGGCCGGGCTCGTACCCGTTCGACGACGAGGGCGTGGAAGCGAGGAGGACCGTTCTGGTGGAGGATGGAATACTGAAGGGTTTCTACACGGATCTTTACTCCGGGGGGAGGCTCGGGATCGGTTCCACCGGTAGCGGTCTCGGGGCGATGAGGCCTTCACCCTCCCCGGCGAACGTGGTCATGGAGGGGGACGTCGAGTCGGACGGGTTGATCGAGGAGGCGGACATCGTGGTGATGCGTGTCCTCGGTGCCCACACGGCGAGTCAGGTGAGCGGTAGGTTCTCCGTGACCGGTCTCTGGGTCGAGGATCCGGACGGGGGTAGGGTGAAACCGGTGACGATCAGGGGGAACGTGATGGGAGGTCTTAAAAGCGCCGAGGTTTCTCGCGACGGGGATAGGATCGGCTCGTTACGCTCACCTTACGTTAAGATGACGTGTAGGGTGGGATAGACATTGGAGTCCTCCCCTTACAGGGTCCTTCAACTGCCCCGGGCTTGGGAGAGGTTCTACGAGCCCAGGCACGGTAGACCCTGTAGGCCGGACATGTGGTACTTCGGGAACCTGGAGTTCGAACCCCTTACCGACGACGACCTCGAGCTCAAGACCGTGGACCTCCTGGCCCCGGTGGCGGATGTGGTCGTCGTATCCGACAGGGAGTTCAAGCACAGGAAGAGGGACGCGGCCTACGTTTCCTACCTGCTCGGGGCCGAGGTTCCCGAGGACCACGTGGTCGTCACCACCAAGATACCGTGGCCCAAGGACGTGCCCTGTCCGGACGAGATCCCCCTGGCGCCGGGGACGCTGACATCCATGAAAAGATTTTCCTTCACGATAATGACGCCGGTGAGGTCCGAGAGGTTCTCCGACAAGGCCCTGATAACCGCGGCCCTGTTCCGCGCCCTGGCGATCAGGACGCCGATCGCCAGGGGGCAGGGAGGCGAATGGGAGGCGACGGTGTGAAGATAGGATTCGAGGTACACGTTCAACTTGATACCAAAACCAAGCTGTTTTGCAATTGTCCCACGGACTACGAGGACGCCGAACCCAACCAGAACACGTGCCCCATCTGCACCGGGATGCCAGGGGCCAAGCCCCTACCACCCAACGAGGAAGCCATACTGATAGCCCTCCAGATCGCGTACATGCTCGGTTGCGACCCCGTCACCGAGGAGCCCGTCTACTTCATGAGAAAACACTACGATTACCCCGACCTCCCCTCGGGTTACCAGAGGACCAGCGTACCGATAGCCACCGACGGGGAGCTCGACGGCGTCAGGATCAGGGAGATCCACGTCGAGGAAGACCCCGGCAGGTGGGAACCATCCACCGGACGCGTCGACTACAACAGGAGCGGCGTCCCCCTCATCGAGATAGTCACCGAACCCGACATGAGATCACCCGAGGAAGCCCGCGACTTCCTACGACGCCTCATGCAGGTCCTCAGGTACTCCGGTCGCGTCAAGGGCGACGGCGGGATCAGGGTGGACGCCAACGTCTCCGTCGAGGGGGGCGCCAGGGTCGAGATCAAGAACATCAACTCCATCAAGGGCGTTTACAAGGCCCTCAAGTTCGAGATCCAGAGACAACGCAACCTCATCAAACACGGCAGGGAGGTACGCAGGGAAACCAGGGCGTTCCGCGAGGATCAGGGCACCACGGTCCCCATGAGGGCGAAGGAGACGGCCGAGGACTACAGGTACATACCCGACCCGGACCTAGCCCCCTTCGAGATCACGGAGGACATGTGGGAGAAGGCCGTGGCCACGGCGCCCGAACCCCCACACGTGAGGGCCGAGAGGCTCGTCGAGGAGTACGGGATATCACGCGAGGCCGCGGAGGCCCTCGTCACCGAGAGGGAATGGGCCGACTTCTTCGAAGAAGTCGTGGAGAAAGCCCCCGACGACTGGGAGATCGAGTTCATAGACCAGTGGGTCAGGAAGGAACTGAAGAAGGTACTGAACAAGAAGGAACTCACGTTCTCTGAGGCCAAGATAACACCCGAGGACCTCATAGAGCTGATGAAGCTCGTCAAGGAGGGTAAGATCACCAGGCAGAACGCGCTGAACGCCCTCTGGGAGGCCGTGGACTCCGACGTCTCGCCCGTCGAGGTCGTGGAGAGGGAGGGCATGCTGAAGGTCAGCGACGAGGAGGAACTGGAGCGCGTCGTCGAGGAGGTGATAGAGGAACACGAGCAAGCCGTGAAGGACTACCTCTCCGGCAAGAAGGAAGCCATCCACTTCCTCATGGGACAGGTCATGCGGAAGACCCGGGGACGCGCCGATCCGGACGTGACCATGCGCCTGCTCAGGGAGAAGCTCGACGGTCTCGACACCTGAGCACCACCGTCGGCGTGTCCGGGAACTTCTCCGCTTCAACCTCGATGAAAAATTCTTTCAAGGTTGAGTAAATACGATCCTGCCACGACGGATCCCTACCCGCGAACACCGAGGCGGTCCCACCCTCCTCGAGCCTACGAGCCAGATCCCCGAGGAACCCCCTCGAGAACAGCCTCGGGTTCTTCGACGGGCAAGGCCCACCGTCGTGGATCACGTGGGAAAAGCACCCCTCCGGGAGCCTGGGAACGACACGAACCGCGTCCCCCAGGACTATCTTCACCCTCTCGTCGAGCAGCGCCTCCCTGAACTCCGGGACCGGGTTCGCGTGGAGGGCGATCGCGAGCATCCTAGGGTCCACCTCCACGGACACCAGAACCTCCGGGTTCCCCCATTCTAGAGTCGCCCACGCGGTACGACCCAACCCGGTCCCCACCTCGAGGACGTAACCCTCCGCCTCCTCGGGCCACGCTATCAGGTAACCCTTCAGCGCCATCTTCCCGATCTCGAAGCCCTCCGACCCGTGCCCCAGGCCCCCGGTCCTCCCGGTCACGTACTCGAAGAGTTCATCCTCGTCCAAGCCCTTGGCCCACTCGGACCATCGCGAGGCCTCACGCCTGGCCCTCCTGTCCTCACGTTCCAGCCATCGGGGGAGACGCGGCATTGGGTAAGGATCCCCTCAGAGGTTACGAGCCCGGTGTATTGGATTACTTGGGTCGCTGTAGGGACGAGGACGAGGCCGTTGAGGTAATAACCTATCTGGTGAATAAAGGAGAATTGGATGATGAAGAAGCTAGGGAACTCATGAAGAGAATAGAAAGGGAAGGTTTGAGGGCGGTTTCCGAACGTAGAGAGTTTGGTTATTATCTGGATAAATATTATGATCCGGACAAAAAAGAGTACAGGAAAGGCTGAACACCGGGGGTGGCCCGATGGCGATCTCAACGGGATCCGTGAGACGACCCGCCGTCGCGGGCCAATTCTACCCCGCCGACCCCGACTCCCTCGTACGGCAGATAGAGGAGTGCTTCGTGCACCCCCTGGGCCCAGGTGAGAAACCCAGGGTCAGGAGGGCCCCCTGCGCGCTCCCGGGGGTCGTGTGTCCCCACGCCGGTTACATGTACTCGGGACCGGTAGCCGCCCACTCCTACAAGGCCCTGGCCGAGGCCGGCATCCCCGAGACCGTGGTGATCCTAGGCCCGAACCACACGGGCCTGGGCACCATGGTGGCCACCATGACGTCCGGGGCCTGGAGGACCCCGCTGGGCGACGTCCCGATAGACTCCGAGTTCGCCGAGAGACTCGTCATGACGTGCGACGTGATGGACGACGATCCCACGGCCCACATGCAGGAGCACTCGATAGAGGTCCAACTACCGTTCCTGCAGTACCTGTACGGGGACTCCTTCCGGTTCGTCCCCATCTGCATGATGTCCGTGCACGACGTCGGCACCGCCAGGGAGGTGGGCCGCGCCATAGTCGAGGTAGCGGAAGCCCTGGGCAGGAACGTGGTCGTCATCGCCAGCACGGACCTGACCCACTACGAGCCCCAGGACGTGGCCAGGGAGAAGGACACCAAGGTCCTCAAGACCATGGAGGCCCTCGACGAGGAGGCCCTGGTGGCCACCGTGGAGAGGTACGACGTCAGCATGTGCGGCGTGGACGCCACCGCCGCCGCCATGGTCGCGGCCAAGGGCTTGGGCGCGGTCAGGGGAGAGGTCCTGAAGTACGCGACAAGCGGCGACGTGACGGGGGACTACACCCAGGTCGTAGGGTACGCTTCCGTCGCGTTCCTGCCAGGGTGATGAGGCGTGCACCTCATCGAGATCCTGGACGCCCTACTGACGTTTTGTTCCCTCCTATGCACCGCCGTCGCCAAACTGACACCGTCGATACCGTCGGCCCTCGCGACGACACTCGTCTCCACGCTCATGGCCGTGGTGTACGCGGAAGCCCCGAAAACGGTAACCGTTTCCGACATCGCGCTATCCATCGGGGTCGTCAAGTTCCTAGCCTCCGCCCTCCTGGCTCTGGACGCGGTCATGGCGCTGAGGTTCTACTCCTCGACGGGACTCGGCAAGGACGAGGCCGCCCTGGCCCCCGTGGAGTTCAAGGTCGCCCTCGTGCTCGCGATCACCGGCGCCCTCGACCTCGAGATGTGGATCACGGGGGCCGAGGTCGTACCCTGGTGAACCGGGGAGCGACCACGACATGTCCGAGATCGACGAAGCCGCCCTCGAATTCGAGTTGGAGGACTCCCCCACCTTCTGGAAATCCATCGACAAGATCGTGGAGGAGTACCCCGCGTACAGGACCGTCGTCGTGGACCTCGAGGAGTTCGACGACGTGGGACTGGCCACCGCGATAGCCGAAGACCCGGAGACGGCCGAGAACATGGTAAGGGAGATGGCAACCGATATCATCAAGAAGTACAGACCGGACGTGGACGAGGTCAAAGTCGAGTTCAGGAACTCACCATTATCCATAGACCTCCGCGACGTTTCCGTGGAACTCGAGGGTAGACTCCTCACCGTCGAGGGCATAGTCAGGAGGGTCGACGACGTCGTCGCCGAGGTCGCGAGGATAAGGGCGAGGTGCACGTCGGACGACTGCGGTACCGAATTCGTCGTCGAAAGGGACGTCGTTCCCCCCGAGATAAGGTGCCCGACCTGCGGCTCCACCAGGGTCGAGATCCTCGAGTACGAGTTCACGGACCTACAACGGGTCACCCTCCAGGAAGTACCCGAGCTCCACAGGAAAGGGGGCCGCCCCGCCAGCGTCGAGGTCGAGATGAGGAGCGACCTCGTCAACAGGCTACAACCCGGGGACAGGGTCAAGCTCACGGGGATCCCCGAGATAAAACTGGACAGGCCGAAACCCAGACCCGGAGACACCGGCAAGATAGTCCTGAACGCGCGCGGGGTCGACCACACGGAATCCTCGATAACCGAGGAGATGGTGTTCACCGAGTCCGAGATCGAGGAGTTCAGGGAGATCGCCGAAGGAGATCCCCTCGAAACCGTCGCCTCCACGGTCGCCCCCCACATCCACGGGCACGACGACATCAAACGCGCCGTGGCCCTCCAGCTATTCTCCTGCGTCCCGGAGGGGAGGGTCAGGGAGAGGATACACATCCTAGTCGTGGGGGACCCCGCCACCGCGAAATCCCAGATCCTACAATTCGTGGCCCAAGAACTCGCCCCCAGGGGCGTTTACGTCTCCGCCCAGCACGTGACCGGGGCCGGCCTCACCGCCGCCGCCGAGAGAACCGAGGACGGATGGACCCTGGAGGCGGGGGCCGTCGTCCTCGCGGACGGGGGTCTCGTCGCGATAGACGAGCTCGACAAGGCCTCACGCCACGACCTCAACGCGCTCCTCGAGGCCATGGAATCCGGGAAGATAAGCGTCGCCAAGGCAGGCATCACGGCCACCCTGAAGGCCAGGTGCGCGGTCCTCGCGGCCGCCAACCCCGAGGGCGGTAGGTGGGACCCGAGCAAGCACCCCCTCGAACAGGTGAACGTGGACCCCGCCCTCCTATCGAGGTTCGACGCCGTGTTCGTGACGAGAGACGTCCCCGACCCCGAGAAGGACGAGGCCATAGCCGAGACCATGGTGGAGGCGTACTCGGAGGGATCGTCCACCGAGGAAGACCTCGAGGTGATAAGGAGGTTCGTCAGCTACGCCACGTCGAGGACCGACGGGCTCGAGGTCACCGAGGAGGCCAAGGAGAGGCTGAAGGAATGGTTCGTCGAGAAGAGAAAGGACGCCGCCGACGCGATGGAATCCGGGGGCGTCACCACCCTCCCGGTCACCAGGAGACAGATGGGATCCGTGATAAGGTTCGCCAGAGCCCACGCCAGGATGAGACTATCCGACACCGTCGAGGAGGAGGACGTGAACGTGGCGATATCCGTGGTGGAGGATTTCATGAACCAGGTCCTCGTGGACGAGGAATCGGGCACCCTGGACGCGGACCTCATCGAGACCGGCAAGACCCTGACACACCGCGAGGCCAGGACTCTCGTCCTCGAGACCGTGAGGAAACTCGCCGAGGAGTTCGAGGACGGCGTGCCGAGGAAGGAAGTGTGCGAGAGGCTCAAGGGTAGGCTGAAGGAGGGTCAGGTCACGGAGATCCTGGAGGAGCTTAAGGAGGAGGGCGAACTCATGGAACCGTACCCGGGTCACTACAAGCCGTTCTAGGGGTTCGTACCGACATGACCGGAGACGAGGAAGGACCCAGACGAAGGTTCCCCGCCGTCCCTCTGCCCGCGGCCGAGATAACCGCCGCGACACCCGCCGAAGGACCGCGCTTCGTCACGCCCTCGGGGATCCCGTTCGCCAGGGCCCTAGTGTGCGGCCTCCTGCAGTCCAAATTCGTCAACGAGGAGAAGAACTACGTCGCGATGACGGTACTGGACGACTCCGGCACCGTCGAAGCCTTCGCCTTCGACGATCCCGCGAGATCCACGGCCGAGACCCTAGACAGGTGGTCCCAGATCCTCGTGATAGGAAGACCCATGGAACCACGCGAGGGACGCGTGAGTCTCAGGGCCGAGATCGTCAAACCCACCCACTTCGCCCAAGAGGCCCTGGCCAGGCTCACCCACGCGAGACAGCACGGACCCGAGATCGAAGTCCCCACGCCCACGCCCTCGGAAGGCGAGGTGGATAGGGAGGTCCTCGAGAAAGTCTACGAGGCCCTCCTATCCATGGAGGAAGACCGCCTCACGATCGAGGACGTGGAAAGGGTC
>JAADCQ010000011.1 GCA_013154335.1 Methanopyri archaeon | reverse complement strand
ACAGAGTGTAATGCAAAACTGGTGATAGTTCTCCACTTTTTCTTATCTGTCTTGAGAACCATGCTGTGGTGGCGAGAGCTGTGGGTGTATCGTTATGGTTATCGTAACGAAAGTTCCCGGATCGGGAACCCCGGTGCCCGAACGGGGAACCGCCCGACCCGAAGGTTACGCGCCTCGCATAAGTAGGGGCTCCGGGGACGTTGTGATCGGGAGGGGGGAAGGAGGATGGACGTCGTGGAGGCCCTCCGCGGTCTGGTGCCCCTCCCGGGTGAGGAGGCCCGGGAGGACGAGGACACGCGGCACACCATGCCTCGCATGTGCTCCGCGATGCTCCTCCCCGTCGTGACCGGTGCCGACAGGGAGGAGCGTAGGTGAGCTCCCCTTCCCGTCTTTTCAGGTTATCGTTACGATCATTATAACGATACTTGGGAGCGGGGATCACCGGTACACCTTCCGCCTCACCGACTCGACGAACGCGTCCACGTCCACGTCATCGCCCACTCCGTACTTCCTCTCGAAGAACGACACCAGGTTCTCCACGTCGCGCCTCAGCGCCTCGAAGGCCCCGGGCTCTTTGACCTTCACGGCCTCGGATAGGTCCACGATGTACGGGGTTCCGTCCCCCGTCACCAACACGTTGAACGCGCTGAGGTCCCCGTGGACGAGCCCCGCGTCCACCGCCAGCCTCTCGACTTGATCCAACAGGTCCGATAGGGTCTCCCGCGGGTCGGGTAGCTCGGGCGCCCTGAACAACGGTTCGCCCGGGATGTACTCCATGACGATGACGCCCGGTCTCGCGTCCAGGGGTTCGGGGACCCTGACGCCGGCCTCGTGGGCCCTCTTCAGGAGGCCGAACTCCCGTAGGGCCGCGTCGCCCCTCTCGACCCTCCTGACCTCGGCGTCCTCGAGCCTGTACACGATCTCCCTCCTCGCTTCTTCCCTACCCGTGTGCCTGAGGTAAACCTTGAGGGCGACCTTCTTCCCGTCCTTCTCCGCCTCCAACACGGCCGCCTCCTTGCCCTCCATGATCACGCCTAGGATCCTGTCGACGCCCGCGTACTCCGCCAACGGGTCCACCTCGGTCAACTCGGGTCCCTCGTCGCCCCCGACCATGTTCTCGACGGCCTCCTCCACGGCCTTCACGGTGTCTTCGGAAACGTTTCCTTTTTCCATCTGGATCCTCAGCGCCTCCACGGCGGCCTCGAGGTCGTTTTCGTCCAGCGCCTCGCCCTCCTCCTCGAGGAAGGATACCAGGTGGGAAGGATCGTCCTCCCTAACCGTTTTCAGTAGCGCTTCCCCGAACCTACGTCGGACGTCCTCCGTCAAACCTTCGAAACCCCCCTCGGGGGTATCGTCGTTGAGGGGAGCGATCGTCTTCCTCGTCCTTCTAACCGTGGCGTTCGGGCCGGCCGCCTGTCAGGAGCGGGTGGCGGTCCTGACCACCGGGGCCGATCAGGTGTGTCTCAGGTTCGTGGAGGAGGCGTTGAAGGCCTCGAACGCGGAGGTGGTGGGTGTGACGGTGAGCGACGTGGAATCGGGGGCCCTCTTGGACGAGGAGGGTTCCCCGGCTTACTCCGCCCTCGTGATACCGGGTGGGTCGTACGAGTCCTTGGCCTCGGATCGGTCCTTCGTCGATGCTCTGAAGGAGTACCTCGAGGCCGGGGGGCTGGTGGTGGGGATCGCCGAGGGTGGTGACCTGTTGGTTCGGGCGGGTTTGGTCCCGGCGGAGTTGGGGGAGTCCGCGCCCGCGGGTTACGTGAGGATACACGTGGTGAACCCGATGGATCCGGCCGTTAAGGACGTGGAGGACGGTTTGGAGGTGTATTACGACGGTTGTCCGGTCCCGGAGTCGACGGGCGCGGCCGTGCCGGCGACTTTCGAGGGTGGTGCGTTGGATGGTAAGCCGGCGATACTCAGGGCGATGGTGGGTCAGGGTCAGGTGTTGGTCTTCGTGTTTCACCCGTGTCACCTCGGGTCCACGTTCTACTGGACCGGGGCCAAGATGTTGTTGGACGCTTTGAACCTCAGCGCCGAGGGGGTGCCGGGGGCGATCTCGTACCCGTACACGGGATCGGTGAGTCCGGAGGTCGTCCCGACGGTTTACCCGACGACGCCGTCGGCGACGTCCTCCTCGACGACGTCCTCGAGCGTGTTTTGGGTCCCGGTCGTGCCGTTACCGGTGTCGGGGAGGAGGAGATGAGGGGAGACTTGCTGGCCGCGAGGTACTACGAGCGTTTGCCCCCGGGTACGTTGAGCGCCTACGTTCCGGAGCCGGAGAGTAGGGAGTGGGCCTACACGTTCGCGAGGGGTAGGGAGTTGGTGTTCGTGAGGAAGAGGAGGGCGGACGAGGTGGAGGGGTTCGTGGAGCTGTATCATTCGGTCGGTAGGTTCGAGGAGCCGACGTCCTGGGAGGGGATGAGGGGTTGGGATTTCGTGGTGGACGTGGATCTCGACGTCGATGTGGGGGATCCGGTGGGGTTCGCGGAGGGTTTGGGGAGGGCGCTCAAGGTGGCCGTGGAGGTTCACGAGGTGTTGCATTCGGCGTTGGGGTTCCCGTCGGAGCCTTGGCTCGTGAACTTCTCGGGTTCCAAGGGTTTCCACGTGAGGTACAGGTTCGAGGACGTGAGGTTCGCGTTGAGGTGGGAGGAGAACGTCGAGGGTAGGCGGTTCGATCCGGGGGAGTTCGTGTCCAGGGTGGGTAGGTTCGTGGCTTGGTTGCTCAACAGGGAGTTGCCGGAGGATCTGAGGGGTGGGGAGGATGTCGTCGATGATTCCATGTACGAGCCGAAGAGGTTGATCAGGTGTGTGGGGTCGATCAACGCGAAGACGTACCTTCCGGCCGTGCCGGTGTGGTCGTGGGAGGATGGGTCGTGGGATGCGTTCGCGAGGTGGGTTAGGGGGCGTGGGGAGCGTGAGTTGGGTGCTGAGGTCCTGGAAAAGGCCTTGAACTGGCCGGGTGAGGGGTGTTCTTTGCTGGACGTTCTGAGGGAGTCGGTGGGTGTCGATGACGTGGGGGAGGCGTTGGAGGTACTGTCCACGGTCGAGCCCAGGGCGTGATCGTTTGAGGTTCGTGGTGCCTTTCGCCGGGGCCGGGGAGAGGAAGACGAGGCTGTCTCCGGTCATGGACGAGAGGATGAGGGAGGCGTTCGCCCTGGCGACCTTGAGGCATGTGGTGGGTGTGCTGCGTGGGTTCGGGGAGGTCATGGTGGTGACGCCCGATCCGGAGTTGGAGGTGGAGGGGGCGGAGGTGGTGGTCGATGACTCGGATCTCAACTCGTTGCCCCTGCCGGAGCCGCCGTTCGCCGTGGTGATGTCGGATCTGCCGTTGTTGAGGTCGGGGGACGTTAGGGCGATGGTGGAGGCGTTGGAGGGTGCGGACGTCGTGTTGTGTCCGTCGAGGAGGGCGGGTACGGCGGCGGTGGCGTGTAGGGTGGGGTTCAGGCCGAGTTTCGGGGGTCCTAGTTTCCTGCGTAATTTGGAGCGGGCGAGGGATGAGGGGTTGGAGGTGAGGGTGGTCAGGAGGGTGGGTTTCTTCGCGGACGTGGACGAGCCGGAGGATCTTTTCGACGTGGCGGCGCTCGGGGAGGGGGAGCCGGCGGAGTTGGCGAGGCGTGTTCTCACTCGACTTTCACCATCTTCGCGATGAAGAAGCCGCAGGTGTCGTGTTTGTGGGGGTAGAGTCGGGCGACCTCTTGGGTGCCGTCGAGGCCGGGGTCTCCGATGTCGATGTTCACGAGTTCGAACTCGGGGTGCTCGTCGAGGAACCGTTTGACGACGTGTTCGTCCTCCTCGGGGAACATGGAGCACGTGGAGTAGACGAGGACTCCTCCGGGGGCGACCATCCGGGCTCCGGCTTCCAGGAGTTCTAGTTGGAAGGGTGGTAGTCTCTCGAGTTCGTCCTTCGTTATCCTCCATCTCCTCTCCGGGTTCTTCGGGATGGTGCCGTCGGCGGAGCAGGGTGGGTCGACGAGGACGCCGTCCGCGAACCCTTCACCCAGCTCGTCCGGGGCTTTCCTGCCGTCCATGAGGTGGGTTTCGATGTTGTCGAGGATCTCCATCCTGTCGGCGAGTTTCTTGAGTCGGTTCATCCTGACGGGGTCGATGTCGATGGCGATGACCTTCCCCTCGCCTTCCATGAGTTGGACGAGGTGTGTGGTCTTGCCGCCGGGGGCGGCGCACAGGTCCACGATGGTCCAGCCGGGTTCGGGTTCCATGACGGCGGACGCCAGGGCGGCGGCCTCGTCCTGTATGATGAACAAGCCGCGCTCGTACTCCTCGCATTCGCCTATGGGGAGGCCTTCGGGGATCCTGAGTATCTCGTCGAGGAAGACGCCTTTCTGGACGTCTACCCCGTACTTTTCCTGTAGTCTTTCGGCGAGTTCTTCGGGGGTTGTTTTCAGGGTGTTGACTCGGATGCAGAGGGGTGGTCTGCGGTTGTTGGCCTTCATGAGTTCGATGACCTCGTTCACGTCGCCGAACCAGTTCAGCCAGGTTTCGATGAGCCATCTGGGGTGGTAGTATTCCCATTTCAGTCGGTCTATCTCGTCCTCGGGTTCGGGGGGTTCGTAGTCGGCGACGTCGAAGGTGAAGCCTTTGACTATGGCGGCGGCGCCCGGGTTGGAGCCTTCGGCCACGATGTCGGCCACGGTTTCGGCGAAGGCTTTCAGGTCCGTGGGTAGTCTTTCGAACACGATCTCGTTGACGACGACGCGGCAGGCGTTCCTGACCCACGGGTCGAGGTCCTTCACGTCGTCCGCGATGTCGAGGACGTCCTCGGTTATCTCGTCCAGTAGTCCCCTTCTGGTGAGGACGTTGTAGAGCATGCCGGCGGAGATGGATCTGGCCCGTCGGGAGGGGTTCATCTCCTTGGCGACGAGTCTCCTGGCGTACTGGGTGGGTTTGACGCGTTCGGCCATGACGAGGGTTCTTACCGTGAACTCGAGGGCCTCGGCGTAGGTTTCGTCGATGTTCCTCCTCAAGTTCACCCGCCGCGGGCGGGCACGGGGGTGTTTATTGCGTTTTGTCGAAGAAGTCGGGGGTGGGGGTTAGGAGGACCCGTACAGGTACCTGTCTAGCTCGGCCTTCGGGTACCCTATGTACGGTATCCTGAGGACGACCTTGCCTTCGACGTCTTTCCACGGTATCGGGCACCAGGGGTCCGGTAGCGGGTTGTTGTCTCCCTTGGTGACGACCCCGTACTTGCCCTTGGCCACGACCCTGTGGACTATGGGTATCTCCCTGCCGGGGAGTTTGTACACGACGACGTCGCCCACGTGGATGTCCTTCGGGGGAACCCCTTCCACTATCAGTACGTCACCGATGTTGTAGTACGGGTACATACTTTCCGATATGACAGTTGTGACGGGGTCCGGCGTGTTTAAGATGAATCCTAACCCGTATCTTATGCCGTATCCTAGGCCGATTCCTATCAGGATATAAACGATCCATGCCTGCCATCCTCTCAGGGATCTGAACTTGTTCCATGCCTTCTTGATGCCGTCGGTGGCGCTCACCTCCTCCGCTACCCCCTTTCCCGCCGGTCCCTCCGGGGTCCCGATATAGCTGACGGAGGGTCGACCCGTCCGCCACCCGTGGTGTTCCCGTCCCCGATGATCCGGGTTGACCGGTTCCGGACCGGATCTTGAAACTTCCGGCATCACTTCCGTGTATTCGGGGTTTATACTCGGTTGAATCAGGGGATTGAGCGTGTTTCCAAGTAGGTAAACTTCATTTACCTATCGGCGGCCGGCCCTCGGGGGGTGTTGAGGGTCATGGTGGAAGAGCAGGTGGTGGAGGTCGTAGGTCGTTACCTCCGCCGCGATCCCGAGAAGATCAAGGAGGCGCTCAAGGAGATCGGTATCGAGTCGATCACGGATCTCATGAGCACGAACCCGAGGGAGCTGGCCCAGGCCTTCGGTATCAAGGAGACGACCGCGAGGAAGATCGTGGACGACGCGAGGGAGGAGGCCGCCAAGGGTCTGATGGAGCCGAAGACCCTGATGGATCTCCTGGAGGAGGAGCAGCGCAGGGACAGGGTTCCCACGGGGATCGAGAGGCTGGACCAGAAGATGGGTGGTGGCCTCCCCACCGGTGTGATCGTGGGGATGTACGGCCCGCCGGGTGCGGGTAAGTCCCAGTTCGTGATCCAGGTGGCGACGCAGGCCCTCAAGCAGGGTGAGCCCGTCCTGTACATCGACACGGAGAACGCGTTCAGGCCGAACAGGCTCCTGGAGATCGGTGGCTTCGGGAAGGACGAGATCAACGAGATCGCCGACCTGTTCGTGCTGAGGAGGGTCCTGGACGCCACGGCCCTGAGGAAGTACTTCGACGAGAAGTCGGGTGAGTTCGCGGACGAGGCCTACGAGCTGTCGCCCAAGGTGATCATCATCGACTCGATATCGCAGCCCTTCAGGCCGTACAGCTCGAGGGACAAGCTGCCCGAGAGGTCCAGGATGATCGCCCACATACTCGCGACGCTGTTGAAGTACTGTTCGACGAGGGACGCCCTGGGCCTGGTGACGACGCACGTTCAGGCGAACCCGGAGCCGTGGGGCAGGAGATGGGAGGACGTGGCCCCGACGGTGCTCAAGCACGTGGCCACGTACAGGTTCTCGATAGACTTCGAGGGCAGGGACAAGAGGAAGATCAGGCTGGAGGACGCCCCGGACATCCCGCCGTTCGAGGTGGACGTGGAGCTGACGGACGAGGGGCTCATAGACGCCGGAGGGAAATCCTGAGGCCGTCCTCGGCGGTCACCACGTTCGGGAACACCTCCTTCGCCTCCTCCCTCATCCTCACCGGGTCCACCTTGGCGGAGAAGTGCGTCAGGACCAGGAACGTGACGTTCGCTTTCTTCGCGACCTCCGCCGCCTCGACGTGCGTCGAGTGCATGTAGCGTCGGGCGTCCCCGGGATCGTCGAAGGTCGCCTCGTGCACGAGGAGATCGCAGCCTTTCACGTTCGACGGGTCCGCCGGTCTGCCGTCCCCCTTCAGGTACACCGAGATCCTACCGGGCTCCGTGATCGTGTAGGGGGAGCCCCTCTCCCGTAGCGCTTCACCCCTGCGTTCGGGCGGTAGTTCGTTCAGGGCCTTCGGATCGGCCTTGCCGGGTACGACGTCGGTCTCCACCCTGTAGTCCAGGCAGGGCACGCCGTGCCTCGATTCGAAGGCCTTCACCCGGAGGTTCCCCACCTCCACCTCGTCCCCGGGGTCGAGGGTTTCGTAATCGATCCCCTCGCATTCCCTCACGTCCAGGGCTTCGGCCTCGTCCCCGGGTTCGGGTCCGTAGACGCGGAGGTTCCTCCCGTGGAGCATGGAAACGGTGGTCGCGAGGGGCACCAGTCCCGACACGTGATCGGCGTGGTGGTGGGTGATGAGGACGGCGTCGACGTCGTGGAGCGACTCGCCGTGGAGGGACTTGGCCCGGGTTTGGGTTCCCTCCCCGCAATCCACCAGGATCTTGGTGGAGTCGTACTCGACGAGGAGGGAGGGGTGTCCCCTGTCCTCCGTCGGGATGGCGCCTCCGGTCCCGATGAATAGTATACGCATCTCCCTCAAGATCAGGCCCCCGAGGGGGAGTAGATCGGGTTGAGCGAGGGGTTCGACGCGCTGCCCGCGGAGGTCAGGGACCTGGCCTACGATAGGTTCGGGGGACCCACGGAACCGCAGCGTGTCGGTATCCCGGAGATCATGAAGGGTAAGAACGTCCTCGTCGTGGCGCCGACGAGCTCGGGGAAGACGGAGACCGCGATACTCCCCGTGTTCTCCATGATCATGGACAGGAGGGACGAGGAGGGGATCAAGGCCCTCTACGTCACGCCCTTGAGGGCGCTGAACAGGGATATCCTGAGGAGGATCAAGTGGTGGGGGGAGAAGCTGGGCCTGGACGTCGCGGTCAGGCACGGTGATACCCCTAAGAGGGAGAGGAGGAGGCAGGCGGAGGAGCCCCCGGACGTCCTGATAACGACGCCGGAGACCCTCCAAGCGATACTGCCGGGCAAGAGGATGAGGGAGCACCTCTCGCACGTCGATCACGTGATAGTGGACGAGGTGAACGAGCTGGCGCTGGATAAGAGGGGTACCCAGCTGGCCCTCGGTCTCGAGAGGTTGGCGGAGGTGGCGGGGGAGTTCCAGCGGATAGGGCTCTCCGCGGCCGTCGGGTCACCGCGTGAGGTGGGGTACTTCCTGGCGGGGTCCGACAGGGACGTGGAGGTCCTCGAGGTCGAGGCGGAGAGGTACCTGGACGTGAACGTCGTCCATCCGACGGGACCGCACGAGGTTAAGGATAGGCTCGAGGTCATCAGGCGTCTGGCCGAGGAGCACGACTCGGTCCTCGTCTTCACCAACACGAGGCAGATGGCGGAGTTGTTGGCCACGAGGCTTAGGGAGGAGTACGACGACATTAACGTTGAAATTCACCATAGTTCTATATCTAAGGAGAGGAGGATGGAGGTTGAGAAGAAGTTCAAGGAGGGTGAGATAGACGTTCTCGTGTGTACGAGTTCGTTGGAGTTGGGGATCGATATAGGTCACGTTGATGTGGTGGTTCAGTACGGTTCGCCCAGGCAGGTGACGCGTCTCGTTCAGAGGGTGGGGAGGGCCGGTAGGCGTAGGAGGAAGGCCAAGGGTACCGTGATCACGTCCAACCCGGACGACCTGTTCGAGTCCTGCGTGATAACGGAGAGGGCCGAGGCTGGGGATCTGGAACCCACGGAGGTTCCCATGGGTTGCCTGGACGTGTTGGCGCATCAGCTCGTGGGGCTCATGCTGGACGGGCACAGGGTCGACGTGCAGTACGCCCTGCGGGTGTTCAGGAGGGCGTACCCGTACGCGAGGCTGACCGAGGGTATCCTCGAGGACGTGATCGATTTCCTGGACGAGATCTCGGTGATCAGGAGGGACGGGAGCGACCTGTTCAGGACCAGGTACTCGTACAAGTACTACTACTCGAACCTGAGCATGATCCCGGACGAGCGCCAGTACCTGGTCGTGACGGACGACGGTAAGCGCGTGAGCGTCCTGGACGAACCGTTCGTGCTGGAGTACCTACGGCCCGGGGTCAAGATCATCTGCGCGGGTAGGCCGTGGATGGTGCAAGACGTGGATCACGACTCGTACAAGGTGGTCGTGACCCCGGTGGAGACCGTGGAGGGCGCGATCCCGTCCTGGGTGGGCGAGGAGATACCGGTCCCGGCGGACATCGCCAGGGCCGTGGGTGAGACGGTGGCGCGGGCGGCCGAGCTCGTGGGGGAGGAAGGGTACGGTGCCGCGGTGGAGTACCTCGCCTCCAGGTTCAACGTGGGGCGCAGGGAGGCCAGGTACATGGCCGAGGTGGTCAAGAAGCAGTTGGAGCACTCCGGGGTCGTCCCTACGCCCGACCGACCCGTCATCGAGGACCTGGGCGGTACGGTGATCCTTCACGTGTACGGGGGGACGGACGCCAACAGGACCCTCGAGAAGGTCCTGGGCTCGGTGCTCTCGGGGATCACGGGCGCCGTCGTGAGGACGTACTCCACCCCGTACAAGGTGATCCTGTCCGCGGACAGGAGGGTCGACCTGGACGCGGACAAGGTCCTCCAGGCCTTGGACACGCTCCCCGACAGTCCCGAGGAGTTACACGCGTTGGTGCTGAGGATCGTGGAGAAGACCGACGTCTTCAAGCGGAAACTGCTCCACGTGCTCAAGAGGTTCGGCGCGGTCGAGCCGGACGCGGACCACAGGGACGTGTCCCCGAACAGGCTCCTCAGGGCCTTCAAGGGCACACCCCCGTACTACGAGACGATCCACGAGGTGGAGGACGAGCTGGACACGGAGACGGCGTTCGAGGAGGTCCGGAAGCTCAGGGAAAGGGCCGAGGTCGTGAGGTGCAAGGAACCCTCGCCCTTCGCCGAGCACGTTCTGGAGGGCATGGGCGAGGTGGGCAGCGTGACCTCGGGCCTCCTGGCGGCCCAGATAGAGGCGTTGAAGAAGGACGCCCGGAGGAGGCGCGTGTACGTGGTGTGCGGGAGGTGCGGTTGGAAGGGGAGGAGGTCGGTCGGGAGCGTGGAGAAGGCGATGGAGGAGGGCCGCTTCGAGTGTCCCAAGTGCGGTGCCACGTACCTGGCGGTGGCGAAGTCCGAGGAGGAGGCCGAGAGGTTGGCGAAGTCGAAGTCTCGGTTCCACAGGGTGGCGGGCCTCGTCGAGTCCTACGGGCCCAAGGCCGTGATAGCGTTGGCCGTGCCGGGTGTCGGTCCCGAGACGGCGGCCAAGGTCCTGTCCCGCACCGGCGGGAGGGAACCCCACCTGTACCGGGAGTTGCTGAAGGAGAGGGCCAGGTACGTGAGGACGAGAAGGTTCTGGGACTAGAGGGGCCAAGGCACCAGGGACTGGAGCAGCGCCAGCAGGTACGCGGCCACCCCGATCCCCACCAACCCGGCGATGCCGAGGGACAGCCTGAGGCCGGTGGCCTGCTCGTACAGGGCCAGGGCCACCGTGGCCGTGAGGGCGACGAGCGCGGAGTTCACGTCCTTGGTGGCCTCGTACCCCAGCACGGCGGCGGACATGGCCAGGAACACCACGGGCAGACCCGGAGGATCGGCGTCCATCCCGGGCTCGACGCGGTCCACGGGCTGGGTCTCGACGGGCGCCTCGATGGGGCGCGCCCAGGTTATCCTCTCCACGCCGGGCTCGTCGGCGAAGGGTTTCGACACGACCACTATCAGCGGGTAGCCCTTCAGGACCTCCCTCCACACGGCGTCTGCGAACCTGGAGAGCACGTTATCATCGAGGTCCAGGACCGTGATGACGTCCTCGTCGGTCCCCACCCGGCTCCCGAGTACCTCGAAGGTTAACGGCACCGCCGGGGCTATCGCCTCGGCCACGGCCTCGACCGCGGGGGCCGGGCCCACCACGTCGAGGACGCCCGGGTTCAGGTCGTGGAGGAACACGTCGTACGGCACGACGTAGAGGATCCCGACGCTGTCGTTCGACTCGTCGTCGAGGACGAAGTACCTGGAACCGTCCTTCTCGAACGCGCCGAGGACGAGGACGGCGTGCACGGTCTCGGACAGGGAGGTCAAGGAACACACCATGAACCTGGCCACTTTAGGGGAACCGTTAGTGAGGAGCTCGAGCGCGTCGTAGGGGGCCGCCGCGTCGTCCGGCCCCTCTATGTCGACGGACTCGCGCTCGTACTCGAGGGGACCCACGAAGCGCCCTTTCCACCAGCCCATGGCGACCCCCAGATTGTACAGGTCCAGGGCGGCGGCTTCCCCGCACCAGATGTGATCGACCCTACCGTCACCGTCCACGTCCGTGCCGAAGGACTCGTTCGGACAGTCGTAGTAAGGGTTCAGGTAGTAATGCCCGGGCACGTACCCACCCGGTGGGGAGAGGGCGGCGGTGGCCAGGAGGAGGATCGGGTGTATCATCTAGCCCCGGCCCCTGACGGCGAGCAAGAGCTTCTGATCCCTGAGGCCCGAAAAGAGGGTCGTCCTACCCAGGTCCTTCCCCCTCCCCCACACGAACGCGTAAGGCTTCGGGTCGTAACCCTCGGGCAGCGCGTCCCTGGCCCTCGTGTAGGTCTCCGGGGTGACGGCGGCCACCAGGAGACGCTTGACCCCGAGGTCCTCGGTGAGCACCTTCACGGTGGGCCCCACGTCCCTGGCCCCGGTCACCACCGCGTGATCCGCGGCCTCGATACCCTCGAGGGCGTCGGGGGCCCACCCCTCCACGATCTCGACCCTGTCCCCCAGGCAGAAGGATCGCACGTTCTCCCGGAGGGAGTCGAGCGCCTCCCCGTCCCCCTCGACGGCGATCACCCTTCCCCCGGGCCCCACGGCCTTCGCGAGCTCCAAGGTCAAGGAACCGGAACCCGCCCCGACCTCGACGACCGTGGACCCCGGTTCGGGTCTGAGCAACGCTAAAATCAGCGCCTTCATCGGCACCTTCGTGGGCCCTGGCACCCCTTCGGTCACCAGGCGATCCGGGTTGATGGGGATGAGCAGGGACAACGACGCTCCCACCCTCTACGGCATCGGCCTGGGCCCGGGGGACCCGGATCTGGTAACGCGGAGGGCCGAGGAGCTCGTTAAAGGCCTTCCCGTCCTGATGGCCCCGTTCGTCGGCGGCAGAAGCAGGGCCGCGGAGGTCGTCCTCGAGATAAACCCGGACGCCACCGTGGTCGGCTTCAACGCCCCGATGACCAGAGACCCCGAGGAGAGGGACCGCGAGTACGGGAAGGCCGCCGCGACCGCGGAGGACCTCCTCAGGGAGTTCGACGAGGTAGGCATGGTGACCCTCGGCGACCCCACGCTCTACTCCACCGTGTGGCACGTGGTGACCAGGATGAGGACCGAGTTCAACCTCGAGCTGATCCCCGGGATCCCCGCCTTCCTCTGCTGCTCGGCCCGGGCCGGCGTACCGCTCACCCTCGACGTGGGATCCTGCGCCATAAGAACGCGCTCGCCCGAGGACGAGGACCTCGACGCCTTCGAGGCCATCGCCCTGTACAAGCCCGATCCCGAGGGCGTGGCCAGGCTACTCGACGCCGGCTACCGCGTCTTCCTGTGCAGGAACCTCGGATGGGAGGGCGAGGAAGTCGTCGAGTTGAAAACCGAGGAGGACCTGGAAAAGATCAGAGGATACCTCTGCACGGTCATAGGGATCAGGGAGGAATCCTGAAGGATGAACCTGAGATGCGTGTGGGTGGACTACCTCAGGAAAGGAGAACCCGACGTGATCTTCGTCGGACGAACCGAGGACGGCGAGGTGGCGGCCGCCCTCGTCCAAGGCTTCAGACCCTACTTCTACGTCCTACCCAAGGACGACCCCAAACCCGAACAACTCGAGACCATGAACGGCGTCCTCGAGGTGGAGGAGACCGAACTCAGGCACCCGAAAGGCAGGGAGAAGCTGGAGCTCCTACGCGTCGTCACCTCGTTCCCCAAGGTCGTCCCGAAGCTCAGGGGCAAGGTGAAGGAACTCGACTGGGTCGAGGACGTGTTCGAGGCCGACATCCCCTTCGTCAGGAGGGCCGCCATAGACCTGGACACTCCCCCCGCCTCGGAACTCGAACTGGACGACCCGAACGCCAAGTGGGCCGGCCTCCCCTGCGTCAAGCTCGACGAGGAGGACGCCAGGGAGGTGGACCACAGACCCTACCAGCTGACCGACCTCAGGCTCGCCAGCTTCGACATCGAAGTCCTGGCCGAGAGGAGACTATCCGTGAGGGACGCGGACAACCCCATCATCTCCATCAGCTTCTCCCACACCGACGGCGACGACGTGACCACCGAGGTCTTCACGTGGAAGGAAGTGGAGGACGAGATCGAGGTCGACGGCGAGGAGGTCACCGTGCACGTGGAGAGGAACGAGGCCGCCGCCCTACGCGCGTTCGTGGAACGATTCTCCGAGGTCGACCCCGACGTCCTCTTCACGTACAACGGGGACGACTTCGACCTCCCGTACCTACGCAACCGCGCCTCCAAGCTCGGCGTCGACGTGTCGGCCATGGCCCGCCCGAGGGGCAGACGCGGCATCGTGATCAAACCCGGGGCCGAGAGGTTCGCCTCCGACGTGTTCGGCAGGGCCCACGTCGACCTGTACCACACCGCCAGGAAGAACCTCAGGCTCGAGAGGTTCACCCTCGAGGAGGCCGTGAAGGACGTCCTCGGGGTCGAAAAGACCGACATGGACATCGTCGACATCAACGAAGCCTGGCGCGAGGGCGACCTCCGAACCCTCCTCACGTACTCCGCCGAGGACGCGTACTACACCCTACTCCTAGGGGAGGAACTCGCCCAGATAGAGACCGAACTCGCCTACCTGACCAGGCTCCCACTCCCCGACGCCGTCAGGTTCAGCTTCGGCCAACTCGCCGAGTGGAGGGCCGTGTTCAAGGCCCACCACGAGCGCATCCTCGTCCCCAACAAACCCTCACGCCGCGAGTACGAACGCAGGAGAAGGGAAGGCTACACCGGCGCCGTCGTCTTCGAACCGAAGATAGGCCTCCACGAGAACGTCGTCTGCGTCGACTTCGCCAGCCTATACCCCAACGTCATGATCGCCCACAACATATCCCCCGACACCTTCGACTGCGACTGCTGCCCCAGGATCACCGTCGAAGAAGTGGACGACCCCACCGAAGCCACCGTCGTCCCCTTCGTCGGGTACAAGTTCTGCAGGAAATACCGCGGCTTCTTCCCCAGACTCGTCGAAGGACTCGTCGAAAGACGCAGAGAACTCAAGAAGAAACTCAAGGAGACCGAGGACGAACACCTCAGGAAGATCCTGGACGTCAGACAGAGCGCCTACAAGGTCCTGGCCAACAGCTACTACGGCTACATGGGATGGGCCAACGCCAGATGGTACTGCAAGGAATGCGCCGAGAGCGTCACCGCCTGGGGCAGGTACTACATCAACGAGGTCAAGAGGATAGCCGAACAGGAGTACGGCCTCGAGGTCGTGTACGGCGACACCGACTCCCTCTTCCTCAAACTACCCGGCGCCGACCTCGAAGAAACCCTCGAAAGGGTCCGACGATTCCTCAAGGACGTCAACTCCAAACTCCCGGTCGAACTCGAGCTCGAAGACGTCTACGAACGCATCCTCTTCGTCACCAAGAAGAAATACGCCGGCTACACCACCGACGGCAAGATCGTGACCAAAGGCCTCGAACTCGTCAGAAGGGACTGGGCCCCCATCGTCAGGAAAACCCAGAGGAAGATCCTCGAGAAAATCCTCATCGAGAACGACCCCGAAGGCGCCCTGGACGTCCTACACCGGGTCATCGACCGCCTCAAATCCGGCGACGTCGACATCGAAGACCTCGCCATAACCTCCCAACTCACCAAGAAACCCTCCGAGTACGTCCAAAAAGGACCACACGTCAGAGCCGCCCTCAGACTCGCCAGACACCTCGGAACCGAACCCGAACCCGGCACCATAGTCAGGTACGTGATCGTCAGAGGCCCCGGCAACGTCAGCGACAAGGCCTACCCCGTCGAGATCGTCAAGGAAGAAGGGATGGAACCGGACGTCGACTACTACGTGGAACACCAACTCGTACCCGCCGTCGAGAGGATAATGAAAGCCGTCGGCTTCACCAAAAGCCAACTCACCTCCATGACCACCCAGAAAACCCTCGACCAATTCCTGTGAACCTACCTCACCGTGATCTCATCCACCGGCGCCACCACGATCGTATGCCTCACGTCCCTCAGGTACTCCTCCGCCACCTCCTTCAACCTCTCACAGACCTCGTCCGTCACCACCGTCACGAACATCACCGCGTTCTCCGACAGATCCTTCAACGCCTTCAACGCCGCCTCCGGCGACTCCTCGATCATGAACCCCTCCCAACGCTTCGGAGAAACACCCCTGTACTCGATCACGTAGAAACCCGTCACACCAGCCTCCGCCATCGCGTTCATCACCTTACCCACGTTCTCCGGATCCACGAACAGACGCACCTCCTTCAAAACACACACCCCCGGCGGAACCCGACGGGGACCAACCCCTTGATATCCGTCGTGGATCCACAAGCGTCCGGAGCCTCAGGCGACATGCTGATAGCCGCCCTCATCGACGCCGGAGCCGACCCGGAAATACCCCACCACATCGCCCAGATACTCACCGACCAAGGCCACCCCACCCACGTCCAGATCGAAAGAACACACACCGAAATAGGCCCCGCCACCCGCGTAAAAGTCCACGACCACCCCGTACCCACCCGAGAACTCCCCACCCTCCTCGAAAAAACCCTCCGAGAACTCGACCCACCCCCAACCGCCCGAAAAATCGCCCAACGCGCCCTCCAACTCCTCCTCGAAGCCGAGAAAAAAGTCCACGACCGAAAACACCCCCACCTCCACGAACTAGCCTCGACCGACACCATCCTCGACATCACCGCCACCGCCACCCTCCTAACCGACCTCAACGTCCAAGCCGCCCACGTCCTACCACCCGCCACCGGCACCGGAACCGTCCGAACCGAACACGGCACCCTACCCGTCCCAACCCCCGCCACCCTCCAAATCCTCAAGGACTGGGAAGTAGGCCACGTACCCGAAGGCCCAGGCGAACTCCTCACACCCACCGGAGCCGCCCTCCTAAGGGCCATCCACGAAGAACTCCCAAGACCCACACCCCCCTACACACCCAAACGCATCGGCCAAGGAGCCGGAACCAAAGAACTCCCAGACCGACCCAACGTACTACGCATCATACTCTGCGAACCCACACGAAAACCCCACCACACCATAAAAATCATCGAAACATCAATCGACGACGCCGACGGAGAAACCGTCGGAGAAGCCCTAAACCAACTGATGCAACTCAAACACGTAAAAGACGTAGAACTAATCCACGGCATGGGCAAAAAAGGAAGACCACGATTCATAATAAGAGTCATAACCGAAGACCTACCCGGGATCGAAACCCAAGTGTTCAAAGAACTGTTCAGATGGACCGGAACCCTCGGGGCCAGGATCTACAGATGCCACCGCATCACCGCAGAACGACGCATCACCCGAACCGAAGACGGCGTCAGGATCAAGGAATCCAAGTTCGAAGACGTACGCCACGCCAAACCCGAGTGGGAAGACGTCAAAGAACACGTGGACGACGAAACCGCACCCCTCACCAGGGCACGCCTACTCAAACCCGACGACTAACCCACCTCGGCCAGAAGGTTCCCCAGCACGCCCGAGTACCCCGGGTACCAGCGGCCCAGGACTCTGACGATGAAGCCCCGGAGGCGCTCGGGGTACCTCGGGATCGGGTTCTCCAGCGAATCACCCTCGATCGAGAAACTCCAGGTCAT
>JAADCQ010000058.1 GCA_013154335.1 Methanopyri archaeon | reverse complement strand
GCGTGTCCGGTATCAGCACGAACAACAAGGGTACAGGCAGCACCTCCAGCCATCCGTCGTAACACACGCCGGTGAGTAATCCCAGCACGTAAGACGCTATCAACCTGGCCCGCGACGTTCTCCCGTAGAACAGGGCCGCCGCCATCATGGTACCGAACAGCGGGTACGTGAGCAGGCATATCGTACGCTTGCTCCCGAGGAAACTCGAGTACTGTATGTTGTACACGAAAGTCAGTATCCACGGGGCGACGAACGCTATCTCCGGTTCGATGTAGTAAGCCAGGAGCGAAGAGACCGCACCGAACACGGAGGCTATCACGAACCTGTAATCGGAGTGCCTTCCACCGTGAGGGTTAACGAAGAACGAGTCCAGCACTATCATCGGCGTCCTGTAGATGAACACCGGCTGGTCGTACCTCCACCAGCTCCTCTCGGGGTAGTGCCCGTGTTCGGCGTAGTACTTGGCTATGAAGCCGTAGTAGAACCAATCGCACGACGCGGGAGGGTACAGGTACGACACGTAGGTGGACACCTCGTACGTGAACAGACCGGTGATGAATATGATGAGCCTCAACCGGTGAGGGTCGAGGGAGGGGAGCTTCATCCGGGAACGCTCCCGATCAGGGCTCGAGTCTCTTCCTGTCGCGCGGGAACAGGGTAACCTCCCTGATGTTCGGGACGTTCAACATGGTCATGAGAGTGCGCTCGAGACCCAACCCCCATCCTCCGTGCGGGGGCATGCCGTACCTGAAGGCCTCGAGGTACTTCTCGAAGCTCTCCGGGTTGAGCCCGTCCTCCTCTATTTGGGCCCTGAGAACGTCGTACCTGTGTTCCCTCTGGGCGCCGGATGCCAACTCGATCCCCCTGAACAGGAGATCGAACGCCCTGGTGGTCCCCTTCTCCTCGTCCTTGACCATCGTGTAGAAGGGTCTGGTCTCCTTCGGCCATTCCGTGACGAACACCGGCTCGTCCTCGAACACCTCACCGAGTTTCCTCTCGCCCTCGGTCGGTATATCCTCCCCCCACTCGACCTCGATGCCGTGCTCCGACAGGATGTCGAGCGCCTCCTCGTACGTTATCCTCTCGAACGGCGCCTCCACCTCCGGTACTTCGATCCCCATCCTTTTCAACTCCTCCGAGTGCTCCTGCCTCACCCTTTCGAAAGCGTGCTCCAGCATCCCCTCGAGCACCTCCATGGGTTCTTCCTCGTCCTCTATAAACGACATCTCTATGTCTATGGATATAGCCTCGTTCAGGTGCCTCCGCGTATTGTGCTCTTCCGCCCTGAATATCGGACCTATCTCGTAGACGCGCTCGAACCCCGCACCCATGAGCATCTGCTTGTACAGCTGAGGGCTTTGGGCGAGGTAAGCGTCCCTCTCGAAGTACACCACGGGGAACAGCTCCGTCCCTCCCTCCGTGGCCGTGGCTATGATCTTAGGCGTGTGAACCTCCACGAACCCGTGATTCTCCAGGTACTCCCTAACGGCTGTAGTGAACGTGTTCCTCACCATGAAGTAAGTACGAGGCTCCTCGCGCCTTAGGTCCAGGACCCTGGCGTCGAGTCTGGTGTCTAAATCAGCGTCCACCTTACCCGTCGGGTCCAGCGGCAGGTGGGTCTCGGACTCCGAGAGGACCTCTATCCTCTCCGGTATGACCTCCACGCCGCCCGGGGCTTTTTCGTTGGCCTTAACCTCACCGACCACGGATATCACGGATTCCTTCCTGAGCTTCCCGGCCCTCTCGAAGGTGTCCTCGGGCACCTTGGCCTTCGGGAGCGTGAGCTGGACGACGCCCGTCCTGTCCCTTAAAAGTACGAACTTGATCCCTCCGAGGTCCCTAACCTCGTGCACCCATCCCGCCAACCTAACACGCTCACCGTCCATGTCCGGGGAGACGTCGCCGGCGTACGTGTCCTTAAGCATCGTCCTCACCCCTAGATCTCCTTACTCGAACAGCCCTGGCGTGGTTGGGTAGGCCCTCCACCTCCGCCAGGGTTTCCACGACCCGAGCCAGCTCGTCCAAGGCCTCGGGCTCGACGCGCTGGAACGGGATGAGCTTGACGAAATCCAGCGTGGATAACGCCCCTCGGGCTTTGGCGAGTCCGCCCGTGGGTAGGACGTGGTTAGGGCCGGTGACGTAATCGCCGAAGGGTACGGTGGTATCTCCCCCCAGGAACACCGCGCCGGCCGAACGCACCTTCTTTAGGAGTTCTTCCGGTCTGTCCACGTACAGATGCAGGTGCTCCGGGGCGAACTCGTTGGCGAACTCCAAGCAAGTGTCAAGATCCTCGAACACGACGACGAGCGAGTTCCGAAGCGATTCCCTCAGCACCTCCGCCCTGGGAGCGTCCTCAACCTCCTTTTCCAGCCTGCGAACGGTCTCGCGGGCCACTTCGCCGTCGGAACACGCCAGCACCGACACGGACATGGGATCATGCTCGGCCTGAGCCATGATATCGAGGACAAGCTCGTCGGGATCCGCGCTCGAATCCGCCACCACGAGGACCTCCGAAGGCCCCGCTGGCATGTCCACGTCGACGAGGCCCCTGGCGTAAACCTCCAACTTGGCGCAGGTCACGTAGACGTTGCCGGGCCCCACGATCTTATCGACCTCGGGCAGTGTCTCCGTGCCCGTCGCCACACCGGCCACGGCCTGAACACCGCCGACCCTGAACACAGCGTCGGCGCCCGAAAGGTCGGCGGCCACGAGCGTCTCGGCCGGGACCAGGAGGGGATCGTCCTTGGAGGGAGGCGTGATAACGATCACCTCGTCGCACCCGGCTACCGAGGCCGGGACCACGGTCATGACCGCCGTCGAAGGATAGCTGGCTCTACCTCCCGGTACGTAGCACGCGACTTTCTCCACGGGCCTTATCAGGACGCCGCACTCCGCGCCGTTGACGCACAGAGACCACGAGTCCTTTCCGACGCCGGGGTACGCCCTCTCATGGAATTCCCTGACCCTTTCGACGGATATTTCCAGGGCTTTGAGAACGTCATCGTCCACGAGATCGTAGGCCTTCTCTATCTCGTCCTCCGACACGCGGAACTCGTCGGGATCCATGTCGATACCGTCGAACTCCGCCGTGTACCTGGATACCGCCGCATCTCCCTCCTTCAGCACGTCGTCGATTATCGGGACCACGTTTTCCCTGAACACGGTCACGTCCGTCGAGGGTCTTTCCACCAACGATTCCCATTCCTCACGGGGTGGGTTCTCCACCACCTTCAATGAGACCATGGGCCAACCTCCCGAGCCTCTCACGTATGTGACGTAGCACCTCGGCCAGCGTCCTGGAGTTATCGTAACGCGAGAGAACCTCGGAAGCCTCCCTCTCGTCCATCTCACAGTACTCCTCCGTGATCTTCCTGATGCACCTTATCACGTTGTCGACGACCGTGACATCGGCGGTCATGGCCGTCCGTGACAACGGGTTCAGATCGATCGCCACGACGGTCTTTCCCATCCGCTTCAGGGCCTCGGTCCTGTCACCGTCCTCGAGTGGCACCAAGACCATGTCGGCCCTGGCTATCCCCCTCTCGTCGACGACGGCCCGCTCGGAAGAAGGTTCGGGGAGACGCACCAGGTGTTCCTTTTCCACCCCCAACACGTGACCGGCACCGGCCTCGGCGAGTTTCTCGGCGATCAACCTCGCCCGCTCCTCGGTCCGATGGAACAAATTGACCTCGAGCGGGGCCCCCGTGGTCTCGGACAGCTCCACGAGATCCTCGGGACAGAGGGCGGCGGTGTTCCCGTTCACGGACACAACGGGCCTATCGTGGACGTGGAAAGCCGCCGCGGCGGCCCTGATGGCCTCCTCGGCGGGTGGTATCGTCTTCTCCCCTATGAGGTAGTCGAAAGCCTCCCCCCTACCGTGCGCGATGAGACCTTGGGGGACCACGACGCCCTCCTTCATCCCCTCGACGAGTCTCTCCCTGATCTTGAGGCACTCCGCCCTCGGGTGGTCGTCGGGGATCTTCATCCCCCGAGCCTCCCCTCGATGAGGTCGCAAAGCTCGGCCGCCAGGGTTCTCTTCCCGCCCTCGACGGTCCTCAAGACCTCACCATTCCCGTCCAGTATCCACCACCTACCCTCCTCGGCTCCCATCACCTCCGGAGGGTTGGCCACGATCAAGTCGACGGGAACTCGATCCGCCAGCCTCCGGGCCCCTTCGACGGGGTTCGGGTCCGTTTTGAAGGCCACCTTGAGGCCCTCGAACTCCGGGAAGACTTCCTCCACTATCTTAGGGGTGGGTTCGAGCTCCAGGGTGAGTTCGGAGTCGGAAGGTACCTTGCCCGGTACCTTCCGCTTGGGTTTGAAGTCCGAGGGCGCCGCGCACATGACCAGGCAGTCCGCATCCTTAGTGGCTTCCTTGACCGCGTTGAGCATCTCCTCGGTGGTGACGACCTCAACGACGTCGTCGGCGGGGGCGTCGATGTTCACCGGTCCCTTGACGAGGGTAACCTCGGCCCCTCTGGCCTTCAACTCCCGACATATCTCCGCGGCCGTCCGGCCGGAAGACGGGTTGGTGATCACGCGGACGTCGTCTATGGGCTCTTGAGTCGGCCCTCCGGTCACGACCACCTTCCTGCCCTCGAGACCCGCCCTGACGGCGGCGACGATGGACTCCAACGGGGCGAGTTTCGCCTTCCCCTCCTCCAGGACGGGTTCCACTACCTCCACGTTCCACTCTCTGAGCCTGTTCAGGGCCTCCCGGCACGGTGGGGATGCGTACATGGAACCCGACATGGCCGGGGCGACCAAGCAGCGTTTGCCCGCGCCCAGGGCGGCCACGAACGTGAGCGTGGGTGGTGTGTCGCACGTACCGTGAACGACTTTCGCGATCGAGTTGAGGGTGGCGGGGGCCATCAGGGCCACGTCGCACCATTCGGAAACCTCAACGTGTTCTGCTTTCCCGGTGAGTTCCAGGACGGGTGGACCCGCGTTCGAGGAGAACGAGAGCGCGTCCTCGCCCACGAACCTAAGGGCGCTCCGCGAGGCGACGATCCTCACCTCGTGTCCGTCCGATGTAAGGGCGCGTGCCAGGTCAGGAACCCTGTACGCCGCGACGCTACCGGTCGCGCAGAGCGCGACCCTAGCCAAACGTCACCTTCACCTCCGTCCCCGTGAGCTCCTTGATGGCCCTTTCCAGTTCCTCGGGGCTGGCGGGGACCCTGTTCTCGTCGTTCCTGTGGATCACGGCCTTGAACCTCTCGCCGTCCGGCTCGTACACGACGTTCACGCTGAGGAGCCTGGCTGGGATTATCAGGTCTTGGATGATCTTCCTAAGTTGTCTGATGTCGTTGGGGTCCTCTATCCTCTCGACGACCCTTATCTTCTTACCCAAGTGCTCCGAGAGTTCCTTCGAGATCTTGCCCCTCTTCCCTATCAGCTTCCCGGCCATCCCGGGTTCCGTGACGAGTACCACCAGGTTACCGGTGTCTATGGTCTTGAGGAGCACCGCGTCCTCTAGGGATGGGTATTTCTCCTTCAACTCGACCAGCTTCTTCGAGACCTCGACGTCGGTCTCGGTGATCTCCCCCTTCTCCAGCCTCTCCTCGCATCCCGGGCACAGAAGCCCGGTTTTCGCGCAGACCTCGCATATCGGTAGCTCCAAGAACGAGCCCCCCGGAAACCTGCTGCGCGGGACCCTCAGGGGAAGGTTTAAAAAGTTGATCCGGTGGCGGACCCTTGACTTCGATACGATGAAAACGGGCCATCGGGGGTACAACGGTTGGCCGAGGAGAACGTGATCTACGTGGGCAACAAGCCGGTGATGAACTACGTTCTGGCGTGCATAACCCAGTTCAACGAAGGGGCCAACGAGGTTAGGATCAAGGCCAGAGGTAGGGCCATCAGCAGGGCCGTGGACGTGGCGGAGATAGTCAGGAACAGGTTCATGCCGGAGGTGGAAGTGAAGGACATCAAGATAGGCACGGAGGAGCTGGAGACGGAGGATGGGGAAACGATTAACGTTTCTACGATCGAGATAGTCCTCGAGAAGCCCGTCTGATTTTCTTCCCCCCACGACGACGTCCCCACGGGATCGGGACCGCCAGCAAGGGTACCGACACGCTCGTCTGGTTCTGAACCCACACGTCGGGCGGCACCCCGGTACCCGTGGGCGATATCACCGGTGTCGGTGTAGGCGTCGTCGTGGAGGACTGGATCGTCTGCTCGATCGTCCTCGTGTAACCCTGGTAATCGAAGTACGGATCCGCCAGGATTATCGTCGTCTTCACGGTCCCGGACGCGTTCTGCTCGGGAACCTCGTTAACGTCGACCCCGACCAGCATGTTATCGACTATCCTGGGAACGAACATGTTTCCTGTGTTCACGAACGTGCTGAGCACGGAGTACACCACGTTCTGGTACGGCGGTCTAAGAACCGCCGCGCACACCGGGAGGCCGGACCTCTCCATCAGAAACACCACGGTGACCGCGGTCCTCGTCGAGGAAACCGGGAGACCGGGCGGGTTGCCACCTGGGTTGAACACCAACCTGAGCACCGTGCCCGTGGGCGGGATGATCGGGCTGTAGTTGATGGTCACCGACGATATCGTGAAGGGCACGTACCTGAACTCCACGACGTAAGCCTTCGAGAGCATGTCCGAGAGGTAACCCACGATGTTGGACGGCACATACTCCGACGGCAACGTCGACGGTGACACGTCCGGGAACGCCGCCTGGAAAGCCCCCGAGGAACTCGTCGTTAACAGCCCCGCGAACGTGTACTCCTTGACACCGCCCGACGTGTACAACACCCCCACGATCGGGAAGACCCCGGAACCACCCACGTACAGGACGTTCCCTACCTCCTGAGCCGTCGTCGGCAGTTCGCCGTACGGCACGCTCACGGTCACCACGCTGACACCGGAAGCCTCGACACCGGACGTCGGAAACGCCGTGTATGCCCAAACCCTCCAGAGCGCCTGCGCGTCCGTGAAGTCGTTCACGCTCTGGAGCAACTTCGCCTCGTACGCCAGGAAGGCCGGATCGTAAACCGTCACGTACACGGTCGAACCCGAAGGCGTCGTCCACGCCCAGTAAAGGCCCTGCGGGGCGGTCGTGGAGAACGTTACCGCGATCGGAAACAGGTACGTGTTGGAACCGTCGTACACCGCCAACTGGAACAACGCCTCCGACGAGGACGTGCCCACTGGAGCCACGTGGAAGGACGTTACGTTCGGGTACAGGGTGAACTCGGGAGTCAGCGCGTACAGGTAACCCGTGGATGCCGACGCGAACACCACCGCTCCCATCAGCCTATCCTTCAGGTCCACGGTGACGTCCACGAGCAGGGACCCGGAGGAAGTGTACCCGTACTCGGTCATCTCCACGGTCGTGTCGGGCCACATGAGAAGGTTCAGGTAGGCGTCGTAGTACGGTGAAGTGGGTAGGAGGACCCCCCTTAGGGAGATAGGGGTGACCTTACCCCCCAGCAGGACGTAGCCGTCCTGAACACCGGTCTTGACGGACCACGCTACCACCGTCGCTTCCTCGGTCGCCCCGACGGTGACCCCCTCGGTGCTCGCGGGCGTCGTGTTGCCCGAGCTCACACCCGGGAAGGAGGAAAGCCTGTAGGTGAGGTTCATCTTGACGTCGGTCGGGAACCTCCACGTGACCAGGATCACCCAACCGTCCCCTAGCACCCCCGACAACGCGCCGACCGGAACGGTGGCCACGTGCACGTCCGGCGACGTGGTACCGGTGTACTCGACCTGAAAGAGAACGAGCGGTTGCGACGTCACGTACGCGTACCCGTCCTCGACCCTCCCTTCCACCACGTCGATGGAGTACGTGTTGCCCTTGACCGTGCAGTAGGCCACGACGAAGGCCCCAGGATCGCCGGGCAGCGAGGCCACGTCCGCGGACGTCACGTTGTACCCCTCCAGCAGCGTACCGCCGGAGGTGGTCGCGGCGCCAGTGCTCGGGTCAACCGAGGCTATCAGGTACTTCAGGACGTTGGTACCGTCCTCCGTGGGTACCACGTACGTGATCAGGAACGTCGGTTTGCCGTCTATGACGCCGAGGTAGGCCGTCTTAACGTCGGAAACGGTGTAGTTTTCGCTCACTGAGAAACTCGACCCTGTGACCGATATCGGCCTGTACACGGGGACCCCCTGAACCTCCTCGATCGCCTTGACGATGTCCACGAATGCCTCCACCTTCTGTCCCGCACCGTAAGCCGCCAGCGCCACCACGACGTTACCCGAAGACGTCGAGACGGCGTTCGACACGGACAGGGACGGTGGTGTCGAGGGTTCATCGCCCTCCGTCTCCCAAACCGGCAACGTCTGGCCGTCCCACGTGGCCACGGCGAAGCCGACCTTGTACACCGTGGTGGTCGTGGTACCCGTCGTGCCCGTGGTCGACACGGATGTCTTGTACACGTAGGTCACCAGGTAGCCCCGTAGCGGTACCCCCTCGACCTCGTCGACGCCGAGATCGAAGGGCGCCTGCGTCGCGTAGAGGAGTGTCTCTCCCTCGGACGGTGCGAACACCGTCACGCTATCGTCGTACACCGGGTTGAGGTGCCTGTAGTCCGGGTTCGTCGCGGCTAAGACCGAAGCCGTCGACTGGTTCACGGACTGGGGCTCGGGGAGCGTGGACGTGGTGGTTTGACCCCAGACCGGGCCGATCACCACCGATAAGGCGATCAACGTAAATAGAACCTCGGCCGGCCGCATCTCGAATTTCCCCTAAGCATGTTTAGGAACTTCCCTAAACCCAGGGCGCCCTCGGGAACCAACACGTTCACAAGGGTGTAACGCCTTGTCGCCGTACGAGCTCGAGCTGGACGGCGTTAAAATAGAAATCGGCAAGGTGGAGGAGTTCGAACCCGAACCCGAGGGCCCTCACCCCGAACCCGAACTCGTGGAACTGATGAAATGGGACAGGAAACTCTTCTCACGCTACCGGATAGCCTCGTTCCCCATCTGCGACATGTGCTGCATGTGCACGTACGGGAGATGTAACCTCGCGGAGGGCAGGAAAGGAGCCTGTGGTATCGACGTCAGGACCAACACCGCGAGGATGACGACCCTGAAAACATGCATAGGCGCCGCGTGCCACTCCGCCCACGCTAGACACCTCGTGGAGTACGTGGAAGAGAAGATGGGAGACGCCGACATAGACCTCGGCCCCGAGGTCGACGTCAAGACACCCATATTCACGACCCTGATCGGCGTCGAACCCGAGACCGTTTCGGACTTGAAGCGAGGGCTCGCCTACATAGAACGCGAGCTCACCAAGATAGTATCGTCCGTCCACATGGGACAGGAAATGGACGCGCATGACTTCGAATCCAAAGCCCTCCACGCCGGCATGCTCGACACGCTCGCCCTCGAGATAGCCGACGTCGCCCAGATATCCGCCTTCGACATGCCCAAAGGCGAGGCCCCGCTCGTCGAGTTCGGCCCCTTCGCCGCGGACCCGGACAAACCATGCATCCTACTCATCGGACACAACGTGGCCCCCGGCACCGAGGTACTGGACGTTCTCGAGGAGAGGGGACTGGACGAGAAGGTCGAGGTCCTAGGCATATGCTGCACCGCGTGGGACATCTCCAGGGTCGACGACAGGTCCAAGGTCATCGGGCCCATATCCAGACAACTCGACTACGTGCGCATGGGCATAGCCGACGTGATAATCCTCGACGAACAGTGCATCAGGGCCGACGTCGTCGAGGAAGCCACCGAGGTGGGATCCCGCGTCATAGCGACCAGGGAACTCGTCACGTGCGGCCTCCCGGACGTCACCGACCTCCCCACGGAAAAGATCGTCGAGAAGATGGCCAACGGGGAATGGATGGCCGTATTCATAGAAGACCTCGAGAAAGCCGCGGAAGTAGCCGTCGAAGTCGCACTACGCGTCCACGAGGACAGGAAGGAAGAGAAAGGCGTCCTCAAATCCCCCGACGAGATAATCGAGGAGGCCTCCAGGTGCCTCGAGTGCGGCGACTGCGAGAGGGCCTGCCCGAACGACCTCCCCATAGCCGAGGCCATGGTCAAGGCCGCCGAGGGCGACCTCGACCCGCTAGCCGACCTACACGAAAGGTGCGTCGGATGCGCCAAGTGCGAGTCCGAGTGCCCGGCCAAGATACCCGTGTACCGCCTGATAGCCGACGCCTGGAAACACCGTCTCAAGAACGAGAAATACAGGGTCAGAACCGGTAGGGGACCCGTCAAGGACACCGAGATCAGGAAGGTGGGCGGCCCCATCGTCATGGGGGACATCCCAGGGGTCGTCGCCTTCGTAGCCTGCCCCAACTACCCCGACGACATCAAGGACGTCGCCAGGATGGCCGAGGAACTCCTCGAGAGGAACTACATCGTCCTAACATCGGGATGCACGGCGATGGCCCTCGGGTTCTACGAGGACGAGGACGGGAAGACCCTGTACGAGAAGTACCCGGACGAGTTCGACGCGGGCGGCCTCGTGAACACGGGCTCCTGCGTGTCGAACGCCCACATCCTCGGCGCCTGCATCAAGATCGCGGCGATATTCGCCAGGAAGGATCTAAAAGGTAACTTCAAGGAGATAGCGGATTACATATTGAACAGGATAGGAGCGTGTGGCGTGCTTTGGGGAACCATGAGTCAAAAAGCCTTAGCGATATCCACAGGATTCACTAGATGGGGCATACCTATAGTTTACGGTCCCAGCGGACTGAAGTACCAAACTTTGTACATAGGCGACTTAGAAGGGGACTGGACGGTTTACGATGCCAGAACAGGGGAGAAATTCCGGGAATACTGCCCTATACACCTTAAGTACGCCGCCGAGGACTGGCGAGAGGCCCTTGTTCAAGCCGTCAAATTGTGCATAAGACCTAATGACACCCCTCAGGGCAGACAGATAAAGCTTCAAAACTACATCGAGTTATACGAGAAGTTCTACAACGAACTACCTCCCGACTTACCGCTGTATGTCAGAGATAAGAACGATATTCCGATAACGGTAAGGGATAGGGTAATGGAATACTTGGAAGAAGTAGGGTGGAAACCTCGGAAGGGTCCGGATGTACCCACGATACTAGAAGAGTTAGTGGAGGGTGAGTGAACGGTTGGCTAGACCCTGGGACCCCACCCACGTTTACACCTCGGCCGCCGAGGTCGTCGGCCCCTCGATAGTCAGGATGATAGTCTCCAGGGCCAGCGACCCCCTCCTCATCGTCGGGCCCAGGGCCGTCGAGGACGAGAACTGGCGGGAGGCCCTGGTCTCCCTCCTCGAGCGGTACAAGCTGGACGCCGTGTGCGTGGCCCCGTACAAAGGGGACGAGTTCGGGCGCAAAATGGGCGTCGTGGAGGTGGCGACGCTCCTCCAGAGAGGGGAACCAGTCCTCGGTAAACACCCGGACGTCGTCCTCTACTCCGGCTCAAGACCCGACGTCACGGACAGGGTGATGCAAGGTCTGAGACACTTCAGAATGGATTTGATAAAAGTCGTGTTAAATCCCGAGTACTGTCCGAGTGCGGATTACTCATTTCCGAACATGAAAATGGATGAATTTATATCGAACCTTAACAGCATATAACTTCTGTTCGGGGGAGTTTCTCCCGTGGCCGGGCTGGAGGACCTCCCCGTGGAGGTCAGCCCGAGGTACGAGGGCGAGAGGATAAGGAGCGGAGACATGTACGTGGAATTGGCCGGACCGAAAAGCTTCGGTGCCGAGTTATTCAAGGTCATGGATCACGATGAAGTTAGAGATGGCAACGTTGAGGTGATTGGTCCGGATATAGATGATATGGAAGAAGGCGAGAGATATCCGTTTGGAATATTCGTGAAGGCTGCTGGTGAGGAGCTAGAAGAAGACGTGGAAGGTGTCCTTGAGAGAAGAATACACGAGTTTTGTAACTATGTAGAAGGCTTTATGCATCTGAATCAAAGGGATCAAATTTGGTGTAGAGTTGCTAAGAAAGCCGTGGAGAAAGGTTTCAAGCTAGAGCACTTGGGCATAGCTCTTCGCGAGCTGTTCAAGGAAGAGTTCGGAAACGTTATCGATGCTATCGAAGTCGTGCTAATGACCGATGAGGATAAGGTCAAGGAGTTCGTGGAATACGCCCGTGAGGTCTACGCCAAGAGGGACGAGAGGGCCAAGGAACTCTCGGAGGAAGACGTCGACGAGTTCTACGTGTGCCTCATGTGCCAGTCCTTCGCTCCGACCCACGTGTGCGTGATCACGCCGGACAGGACGAGCCTCTGCGGTTCGATCACATGGCACGACGCCAAGGCCGCCTACAAGATAGACCCGGAGGGTCCGATATTCCCCATCGAGAAGGGCGAGTGCCTGGACCCGGAGGCCGGCGAGTACGAGGGCGTCAACGAGGCCGTGAAAGAGCACTCGGGGGGCGCCGTCGAAAGGGTATTCCTACACTCGTGTCTCGAGTACCCGCACACCAGCTGCGGCTGCTTCCAAGCCGTGGCTTTCTACATCCCCGAGGTCGACGGGATAGGGATCGTGGACAGGGAGTACACCGGCGACACGCCCTTGGGTATCCCGTTCTCCACCCTGGCCGGCGAGGCGAGCGGTGGCGAGCAACAACCCGGTTTCGTGGGCGTTTCCTACGGTTACATGGAGTCCGACAAGTTCCTGCAGTACGACGGCGGATGGGAGCGCATCGTTTGGATGCCTAAGGAACTCAAGGAGAGGGTCAAGCACGCCATCCCGGACGAGCTGTACGACAAGATAGCGACGGAGGAGGACGCCACCACGGTGGACGAGCTGAAGGAGTTCTTGGAGGAGGTCGAGCACCCCGTCGTGGAGCGCTGGGAGGAGGAAGAAGAGGTCGAGGAGGAAGAGGAGAAGGTCGAGGAGGAGGCCGCGCCCGCGGAGGCACCGACGCTCGAGGTGGGAGAGCTTCCTCTGGTGCCGGGTGGAGGGTTGAACGTGAAGATCGTGCTCAAGAACGCCAAGATCTACGCGGAGAAGGTGATCATCAAGCGAGTGGACAAGGAGGGCGGGGAGAAGTAGTCCCCGCCCCCGGAGGGTACCCCGTTGATAATCGCTTTCACGGGGAAGGGAGGCACGGGGAAGACGCTCCTCGCGTCGATGACCGTCCTCGAGCTGATAGATTCGAACGTCGGGGATCTACTGGTGATCGACGCGGATCCCGACGCCAACATGCCGGACGCGTTGGGTGTCGATGTGGAGACCACGCTCGGTGACGTCAGGGAGAGGTTCAAGCGGGAGGTCGAATCGGGGGAGCTTCCTCCGGGTTTCGACAAGCAGGCTTACATGGAGTACCTCGTGGCCTCCGCCATAGAGGAGACGGACGACTTCGACCTTCTGGTCATGGGTAGGCCAGAAGGGAGGGGCTGTTACTGCGCCGTCAACCAGTGGTTGCGTAAGGTCATGTCCGACTTACTCCCGGCCTACGATGCGGTCGTTATGGACTGCGAGGCTGGGCTTGAACACGTCAGCCGTGGCATTATCGAAGGAGTCGATCACGTGGTGGCGGTCGTGGACCACTCCCTCAAGGCCCTCAAGACCGCCGCCAGGATAAGAGATCTGCTCGATGAGCTCGAGGTGGACGTGGGCTCGCTTCACGTCGTGGCGAACAGGGTCACCGACGAGGAGTTCGAGGTCCTGAGTGAAAAGGCCCGGGAGTTGGACCTCGATATCGTGGGTAGGGTTAGGCCCGATCCCGAGGTCGTCCGTATCGACCTGGAGGGCCTCCCCGTGACGGAGTTGCCCCCGGACTCCAGGGCGAGGTCGGACCTGCGGGAGGTCCTCCGTCGGATAGGCATCACGGGGTGATGCCCCGTGGGCGGTTTGGACCCCGAGGAGATAATCAAGTCCGTCCTCGGTGCCTTGGAGGGCGCCGAGGAGGTGGAGTTGCGTAACGTGGCGATCGAGGTCGAGGAGATGGAGATCGACTTCAGGACCGCGGCCCAGGTTATCCCGATGGAGATCCTCAAGAGGTTGGGGGAGAGAAAGGAGAAGGCCGCCCCCGAGATCCCGGAGTACGAGCCTCCCGTCGGCGAGTACGAGTCCGAGATCGCCGAGGTCACGATCGGGGCCACGAAATCCGAAGGTGGAACCCGGGACAGGGTCGTCGTCCTCGGGGGCGAGAAGGCCTACTTCCCGTTCGAAGCCCCGCGTCCCAACCCACCCGTGGTCACTTTCGACGTGTTCGACACCCCGGACGTGGGTATCCCCGGGCCTATCAGACAGGAGTTAGGCGACGTGGTGGAGGATCCCGTGGACTGGGCTCGTGCCGTCGTCAAGCGCTACGGTGTCGACATAGTCACGATCCACCTCGTCAGCACGTCCCCCAAGATGTACGACACGCCCGTCGAAGAAGCGATGAAACTGCTCGAGGACATCCTGGACGCCGTGAAGGTTCCGATCATAGTGGGTGGTTCGGGCGACCCGGAGAAGGACGTTGAGGTTTTCGTGAAGGCCGCCGAGGTCTGCGAGGGAGAGAGGGTGATGCTGTCTTCGATCAACGAGGACATGGACTTCGAGAAGGTAGTCGAAGCCGCCAAGGAGTACGGTCACGTGGTCCTCACCTTCGCACCCATCGACGTCAACATGATGAAGTCCATCAACAAGAGGGTCCTGAACAGGGGGTTGAAACCAGAGGACGTCGTCATGGACCCGACCACGTGCGCGTTGGGTTACGGTATAGAGTACACCATAGACGCGATGACCAGGATAAGGCTCGCCGGGCTCCAGGGCGACGAGTACCTCAGGATGCCGATATCCAGCGGATCCACCAACGCCTGGGCCGCCAGGGAGGCGTGGATGAAGAACGAGGAATGGGGCCCGAGGGAGTACAGAGGACCCCTGTGGGAGGCCGTGACGGCGACCACCGTGGCGCTCTGCGGCGCCGACCTGCTGATGATGTTCCACCCCTGGGCCGTCCAAACCGTGATGGAGGCGATGGAGTACCTGGCCGAGGGCAGGATCATCGGGGACGCCAGGGTCACCGACTTCATCATCTAAGGGGGATCCGGACTTGCCCAAGGTCAGCGCCATGGACGTGTACAAGCTCCTCCCGGGCCATAACTGCGGGGCGTGCGGCTGCAGCACCTGCATGGAGTTCGCGACCAAGCTCGTGAACAGGGAGGCCGACCCCGAGGACTGCCCCCACCTGGACGAAGATTCCCTACGCAAGCTGAAGGAACTCATCTCCCCACCCGTCAAAGAGGTGCGGATATGCGAAGGCGATAGGTCGGTCGTGGTGGGAGGCGACGAGGTCCTGTTCAGGCACGAGCTCACGTTCTTCAACCCACCCCCCGTGTTCTGCACCGTGTACGATGACATGGACGAGGAAGAGATCGCCTCGAAGGTCGACAGGATTCAATCCTTCCAAGTAGAAAGGGTGGGCGAGGTGCTAACGCTCGACGGCGTGGCCGTGGTGTCCAGGAAGGGGGACCCCGAGACGTTCGCCAAGGCGGTTGAGATAGCCGTGGAGGGCAGCGAAGACCTGGCCATCGCCCTCGTATCCAAAGAAGTGGACGTCCTAAGGGCCGGGTTGGACGTGTTCGACGAAAGGCCCCTCGTCTACCCGGCCACCGAGGAGAACGTCGAGCCGCTGGCCGCTCTGGCCGCCGAGCACGATTGTCCCTTGGGCCTCCACGCGGACGATGTCGAGGACCTGATACCCCTCGTCGTGAAAGCGTCGGAGCACACGGAAGACCTGCTCCTGGACCCGGGTACGGAATTCGGACCGTACGACGTCGTTTCGACCACCGACAAGCTGTCGGAGATAAGGAAGGCCGCCATCGAGGAGGAGTTCGAACCGTTCGGCTACCCCACGCTGGTCACGACGTTCCCGTACGCGTTCCTCGAGGACGATCCCGTGGACGCGGGTATGAGGGAGAGCTACCTGGCCTCGGCGTGCGTGCTGAGGTACGCGGACCTGATAATCATGGACACGGTGGAGCCTTGGGCCCTGCTTCCCGTGCTCACACAGCGCCAGTGCGTCTACACCGACCCGAGAGAACCGCAGGCGGTCGAGCCCGGACTGTACAAGATAGGAAACCCCGACGAGCACTCACCCGTGCTCGTTACGACCAACTTCAAGCTAACTTACCACTGCGTGGCCGGTGATCTCGAGGACGGCGGTGTCGACTGCTGGCTTTTGGTGATAGACACGGGTGGCCTCGCCGTCGACGTGAGCGTGGCGGGCGGGCAGTTCACGGGTGAGGCCGTGAAGGAGGTCATGGAGGAGACCGGGATAGAGGAGAAGGTCGCCCACAGAGTACTCATCATCCCCGGGAAGGCCGCCGCCGTCAAGGGGGACGTGGAGGAAGCCACGGGGTGGGAGGTGATAGTAGGAACTCAAGACTCCTCCGAGTTGCCCGAGTTCTTGGAGAAGGAGGGGTTGGCGCGGATAGAAGGCTGAGGATAGCCCTGGCGTTGACGGTCGTCGGGATAACCCTCGCCCTCCGGCTCCCTTCCCCCCACCCCGAGGCCTGGTTCCTCGTCGGCTACCCCGACTCCCCTTACCACGAGCAAAGGGCTTACTGGCTGAGGCCCGTTTTATGGCCGCCGGCTGAAGTGGTGCTGGACCACCCGTGGGCCGTTTTAGACATCGATGTTATCAGGATGTGTCTCGACGTGGGAACCGTGCTGGCCTGTGGGTTGCTGGTGTACTTGGTACCGGGTACCGTGCTCCTACTACCGCTGTGGGAAGGGGTCGGCCAGTTCGCACCCGCCCCATGGGCCGCGCTGATGGCCGTGGCGGCCGCGAGGTACGGAACCAAGGTCTCCCCGCTACTTCCTCTGTTCAGACAGGAGGACGTGGTGATATCGCTGGTCGACGCTCTCGAGAGGGGAGATCTTTGGGCCGTCCCCCCGGCCCTGGCGGCCGCGTGCGTCACGCCGTTGTTCAACTACATACTCCTCGGGGATCCCTGGGC
>JAADCQ010000047.1 GCA_013154335.1 Methanopyri archaeon | reverse complement strand
GGTCACAACTTCGTCGGCGGTCAGGGTATCCTACTGCACAACTCGGAGCGTAAGATCCGTGAGATCTTCAAGAAGGCTAGGCAGACGGCGCCCTGTATCATTTTCTTCGACGAGATCGACGCGATAGCCCCGAGGAGGGGCACCGAGATCGGTGGGTCTAGGGTCACGGAGAGGGTCGTTAATCAGTTGCTCACCGAGATGGACGGGATAGAGACCGCGGAGGATGTGTTCGTCATCGCCGCCACCAACAGGCCGGATATCCTAGATGAGGCGTTGTTGAGGCCGGGTAGGTTCGACAGGATAGTGTACGTGCCGCCGCCCGATGAGGAGGCGATGAAGGAGATCGTGGAGATCCACACGAGGGACATGCCGTTGGACGAGGACCTAACGCCAGAGGACATCGTCGAGATACTGAGGAGGAAGGAGAAGGAGCACGACGCCAAGTATTCCGGCGCCGATATCGAGGCCATCTGCATGGAGGCGGGCATGTTGGCGATGAGGGAGGCGTTGGAGGAGTTGAAACGGATAGAAAAGGAGGCCGAGTCGGAGGAGGAGCTCGAGGACAGGAAGGAGGCTTTGCTCGAGGAGTTGAAGGTGGAGAAGAGACACTTCGAGAAGGCGGCGGAGAAGGTCAAGCCGTCGATCCCGAGGGAGAAGTTGGAGGAGTACGAGAAGCTGAAGGAGGAGTACCAGAGGCTCGCCTCCTAACGTCCCCTCTCCTTCCCGCCGTCCAGGTATCGTTACGACCATCGAAACGATACGGGGGGTGGGTTCCCCAACACGTATACCCCCCGTACACGGGGATTCGGCCGGTCGTAGGGGTGGAGGAGGTGTCGGCGAGGAAGCTCAGGGACAGGTTCTTGAAGAGGGCGAGGGATTCCCTGGCGGCATCGAGGGTCATGATGAAGGAGGGGAGCCCCGACCTCGCGCTCCTCCTGGTGGGTCTCGCCATGGAGTTCAGGCTCAGGGCCGCCCACGCCCTCGTGGGGGAAGACCCGGGTCCGGAACCGGAGATAAGGGACCTGATGGTGTCCCTGGCCGAGGCCGTGGGTGACGAGAGGATACTGGAGTTCGCGGAGAGGAGGTCGGAGATCCTGGACCTATTGGAGGTGGCCTACACGGGGTGTAAATGCGGGGACTGGGAGCCGTCCCTGAGGACCGTGGAGAAGGCGTTGGAGGCCGCCCAGGAACTCTTCGAACTCCTGGCCAACGTGGAGGCCGAGGTGGTCGGATCGAGCGATTAAGACCTTAGGAAGGGAACCGGGTACAGGAACGCCATGCAGCAGAGGTACCACCACTCCACCCTACCGTCCCCTAACCTCATCCGGGCGTAGAGGGCCCCGGACGCCGCGAGGGGTACGAGGATGTACGTCAACTTCCACCCGGTCACGTTCCACGGCGTGAGCACCAGGCCCACGGAGGCCGGAAAGGTGGCCTGAAACACCATGGCCCCCGTCACGTTCCCCATGGCGAGCTCGTCCCTACCCCTCGCGTACCATATCACGCTGTTCACCTTCTCCGGGAGTTCCGTCGCCACCGGGGAGATCAGCGAACTGACCGTCAAAGCGCTCAAACCCAACAGCAGGGCGAGGCTCTCCAACCCGGAGGCGAAGACGTCGGCCCCTCCCACCATGAGTACGGCGCCGGCCGATAGTAGAGCGGTGGCCACGAGGGCGGCCTTGACGGGATCGGCTATCTCGATCTTCACGCCGCCTTCCTCCACGGAGCCTCCCTTCCTAACGATCTCGAACACGTACTTGACGTAGACGACGATCAACACCACCGAGACCGCGATCCTTACGATCCTGGACCCGGACACCGTCGCCGCCAACACGGCTCCGTAGGAAGCTAGGAAATACTTCAGGTCCGTGACGACGTGAGGGGCCTTCACGTATCCCTCCCTCGTGCCGAGCGCGGATGTCACCCCCACGGTGATACCACCCACACCCATGGCTAGGGTGGAGAGCATGAGGGGGGCACCGAGGATGGCTCCCTCCGCCACCCCCGGGTTGAACCCCGCGGCCACCGCCACGAGGGGGACCGACGTCTCGGGGAGGGCGGTGGCCACGGCCGCCATGACGCTGCCCACGGCGCCGGCGGTGAGTCCGAACCTGGCACCTACCCACTCCAGCACCGACGTGAACAGCCAGCAGCCCAGGAGCACCGTGACGGCGCCGGCGGTGAGCTTCACCGCTACCGATACGTAGGACCCCACGGGCTCGACCCCTGATCCCGACCGGCGCAGCCGTTATGACGTGCCGGGTGTAGAAAGGCCGGGGGGATGGTGTCGACGTTGGACCCGTTGAGGAAGCTGTTGGACAACCTTGACGACGAGAGGTTGGAGGCGCTCAGGCTCTCGAGGCTCCCCGAGGTGCTGGAGGGTGCGGATCCGGAGGTGTTGAAGGTAGCGACCGATCTGGTCGCGACCCTCCTGGACAGGGCGGGGTCGGTCGGGGCTTCGACGCTCAGGACGGTGTTCGATTCGTTGGCCGGTGTCGTGGAGGCCGTCGTCTCGGGCCGCGTCGAGTCCAGGGTGTTGGAGATACTGGAGGGTCTGACCGCGGGTGGGGTCTCGTTCTCGGAGCTCGTTGAGTTCGTGGACAAGTTGGAGAAGGCCGGCGTGGACCCGGACGTCCTACTCGAGGCCCTCGAGAAGGCGAGGGTGCTCAGGCTCGACCCGTTCGACGTCACGGGCTCGGGGGAGCCTCCCTCTTTCTGATAACGGATCACATGCTGGAGAAACTGTGCCGGTGGCTGCGACTCCTCGGTTACCCCACGGTATCCGCGTGGGACATCGTGGACCCCAGGGAGCACGAAGGGGATGAGGACGAGGTTCTCCTGGAACTAGCGGCCGAAGGGCACCTCCTGATCACGAGGGACGGGGTGTTGGCCGACAGGGCGGGGAGAGGGGCGATCAGGGTCGAATCCGGGGACGTGGCGGGGCAGTTGGCGGAGGTGCTGACGTTCCTGGGCGATGAGCCGGTGATGAACCCGGACGAGTCGAGGTGTCCGGACTGTAACGCGATGGTGGTGAGGGTGGAGGAGGGGAACCCGGGGCCGTTCGAGGTGACGTGGATGTGTCCCGAGTGTCGCAAGAGATACTGGGTTGGCGGTCATTGGAGGGAGATGGAGGCCTTCCTGGACAGGGTCCGAAGGCTCATGGACGGTGCCCCTGCCTCTTCTCGATGAGAGCCTCCACCTCCTCGATGAGTTCTCTCCATATCTCGTCGGGATCCCTCGTTTTCAGGCGCCGAGGACGCTCAGCACCCTCGGATCCGAGTCGCCTGAGCCTCTCCACGAGGTAGGGGCCCAGGATCTTCATCGCCTCGTCCCCGACCAGCCGGAGCCTCTCGTTCCCCGCCTCGATCTCGACCTCGGGTTCCACCTTCCTGACCATCCGAAGCACCCCCGATCACCCTCGGAGGTACAGGGCCGCGGCCACGGCCTGCCCCAGGGAGACCCCTCCATCCCCGGCCGGTACCTCCCTGTGCTCGAGGAGGGAGGGGCCGAACCTGGTCCTGGCGTCGGCCGTTAGCAGCTCGTTGTTGTAAACGCCACCGGTCACGCCGACGGCGTCCGGGGACTCGACGGAATCCTCCACGGCCCCGTGGAGTTCCTCCGCCAGGGACGCGTGGGCGACCGCCGCGATGCGAGGGTCGCCCTCCGTAACCGCGGCCTCCACGACCTCGGGTAAGGGCATCGGTTCCCCCCGCTCCTCCCCCGCCGCCACGGCCTCGAGCTTCATCGCGGGTTCCCCTTCGTAGGTCCTCACACGGCAGACCCCGAGGGCCGCGCTCACGGCGTCCAGGAACCTGCCCGCCGACGTCGTCAGAACGGTGGGTCGTTTTATCCCGGCCAGGACGGCCTCGATCTCCCGCTCCCCGTGTTTCAGGGCCTCCGGATCCTCGTTCACTACCCCTCTCAGGTACTCCCTGATCTCGTCCTCCGACCACCCGGCCTCGTACAGGTAGGCCGCGGTCATCCTGATCGGTCTCCTCGTGGCCTCGTCCCCTCCCGGCATCGGAACCGGGTCCAGGTGGGCGAGCCTGTCGAAACCGCCCTCACCGTCGGGTAGCAGTACCTCACCGCCCCAGGCGTTCCCGTCCGTCCCGTACCCGTAGCCGTCGGCGGCGACCACCGGCACTTGTTCCTCGCCCGGGTCCACCCCGTGTTCCGCGAGGAGGGCCAGCGCGTGCGCGTGATGGTGCTGCACAGGGATCCTCTCCACACCGTGTTCCTCCTCGAGCCTCCTGGCCAGGACGGTCGACGCGAAGGTGGGGTGCATGTCGTGGGCGATAGCGTCGACGTCGTCCCAGCCCATGTTCATGAGACGTAGGAACCTCTCCACGGTCTCGAGCAGGAAGTCCAGGGTGGGCGTTTTCCTCACGTTCCCGACGTGTTGGGAGAGGTAGGCCTTCCCCCCTTTGAGCACGCACGCGGTGACGTCGAGTTCCGGGCCTAAGGCCACGATGACAACGTCTCTGGGGACGAACGGTACCTCGATGGGGACCGGCACGTAGCCCCTGGACCTGCGCAACGGTCTCACGGTACCGCTGAGGATCCTGACCACGGAGTCGTCGCACCTCGCGGCTATCCTCCTATCGTGGGTGAGTATGAGGTCGACTATGCCCTTCAGGGTCCTCCTGGCGTCCCTCGTCCTGATCGCCATGGGGAGGCCAGGTGGGTTGGCGGAGGTCATGATCAGGACCTCGTCGCCGAGGAACTCCCGGAACATCACGTGATGGATCCCGGCGTAGGGTAGCATGACGCCCACCGTGTGCAGACCCGGGGCCACGTGTTCCGACAGCGGGAAGGGATCCCTCTTCGGTAGGACGACTATGGGCCGTTCTCGCCCCGTGAGGGCACGCTCGGCGGTCTCGTCGAGCACGGCGAACCTCTTCACGGTATCCAGGTCTGGGGCCATCACGGCGAACGGTTGTTGGGGCCTGCCGAGCCTCTTCCTGAGGTCCAGCACGATCTCGTCCTCGTCCGCCAGGCAGGCGATGTGGAACCCGCCGATCCCTTTGATGGCGACCTTGGCGCCTTCCAGTATCGCCTCACACGCTTTTTCGATGGCGCTCAAACAGTCGTCGTCGAGGACGTTCCCCTCGGTGTCTTCGAGCCTGTAACTGGGGCCGCACTCGGGGCAGCAGACGACCTGAGCGTGGTACCTCCTGTCCCGTGGGTCCTCGTATTCCCTCTTGCAGGCGTTGCAGAGGGGGAAGTCCGCCATCGTGGTGTTTTCCCTGTCGTAGGGGAACCCCTCTATGATGGTGAACCTGGGGCCGCAGTTGGTGCATCCTGTGAAGGGGTAGAGGTACCGCCTATCCTCGGGGTCGAACATCTCGCGTAGGCAGTCCTCGCAGACGGGGGCGTCGGGTGGCATTTGGGGTTCGAGTTCCTCGGTGGAACCGCTTTTTTTGATCTCGAAACCCTCCGGGACCGGACCCGGGTGTTCCTCGACGTCGATCCCCGTGACCCTGGCCAGTGGGGGCGCTTCTTCCTCGATCCTGCGAACGAGCTCGCGTAGGCGTTCTTCGTCGGCGTCTACGACTATCTCGACCCTGTCACCGAGGTTCCTCACGTACCCGTTCAGGCCCATCTCTTCGGCGAGTCTGTGGATGAAGGGGCGGAAGCCCACTCCTTGGACTATCCCTCGTACTATCAGCCTGTAGGGCAAGGCGTGCTCAGACGCCCAATCTCTCCTCCTTCCAGTCCGGCCCCGGGAGGTGTTCCTCGAGGACTTGCGCCGCCACGTTGGTGGACACGCCGGCCCTGGCCGCGAGGTGGGCGGTGCTGAGTCTGTCCCCGTGTATGGCCAGGAGGAGCGGTATCTCGCGCTCGGCCCTCTCGTGGTCCGTGGCCGCGTCGACGAGGGTGCTGATGTCGACTTCGTCCTTCCACTTCATGTTCCTGTTGACCACGCTCTTCTTGGCGAGTCTTTCCGCGACGGAGCCGCCCTTCGGATGCTTGCTTATGATGGCCCAGAAACCCCTCCTGAGGACGGCCTCCGCGAGCTTTTCCTCGTCGTCCAGGACCCGCTTCCCGAGTTTAGTCGGTTTACACACGTTGGGGTCCGGGTGCACGAAGAGGTACCTGACGAGGGTCTTGTAGTACCTCTCGAAGGTCCCCTCGGATACACCCAGTTCCTTCACGACCGCTTCCCTGTCCTGGAGTTCGTCGACGAGCTCCAGGGTGTTCATGATGGAGGGTGGGGACAGCGGGTTCGTGACGTGGGGGGTTATCGAGAGCCTTATCCTCCACTGGTGCGAGGGGTTATGCCTGGCGTAGGCGAACCCGTGGACGGATTCCTCGACGAAGTCCGAGTAGTCCGAGGGGGCCGTGTTGAGCGTGTAGCCCGTCGTCCTGCTGAGGTACGAGTTCCTGATGTCGCCTTCCATGGACTTGATGTAGGCCATGTCGGGTCCGGGCTGTCTCTTGACCTCGCCCCCGTCCGCCAGGACCTTGGAGATCTCGGCTAGAGCGCCCTCGAAACCGTCTGAACCGTTGACGGCGTCCTCGATGGGTTTGAGCGTCCTGTCGCCCATCACGTCCTCGATCATGCCGACCTCCCTGAGGAGGGCGACGGAGACGAGGGCCATCTCCTTCGGGTTGTCGGTGGAACCCTCGAGGATCTCCTTCGCCTTCTCCGGCTTACCGTGGACGAGCATGGCGGCCACCGCGGCCACGGTGTAACACTCGCCGTCGTCGTTGACGAGCCTCTGTTCGGCCGCCACGTTCGCTATCCTGTGGAAGAGGGCCTTGACGTCCTCGGCGCCCTCGAGATCCGGGAGGATCCTCATCAGCGCGGCCATGAAGTGGTCTTCCAACGTCACTCCCCCAACAGGTTGACCGTCTGGATCAGCTCTCGGAACGCCTCCAGCTCGAACTCCAGAACCTCATCCTTGGTGAGGCAGCAGCTGGCTTCCCCGTCCAGGGTGAGCCTGTCCGGGCCCCGGAGCACGACCCTCCCGAAACCGTCTCGTTTTAACAATTCCTCTGCACGCCCGTCGTGCACGAGAGCGCGCCCCGGTATCACGACGGTACGCTTCAGGCGCGCCGGGTCCAACCCCTTCAAATCCTCCTCGGTGATCAAACACGCGATGTCCTTCCCCACGGGCACCACGTCGACGTTTTCCCCACCCTCGACGTGACGGAACACCTCCTCTATCATCGGGGCCGCGATCCTACCCGTGATCAGCGAGAAAGGCACCTCCACGGGCGGGAGCAGATCCTTCAGCCCCTCACCCAGGGAACGTAGAGCGAACGGGGCCCCGGTCTCCGGGTCCCACACCGGGGTGCCCACGACCCTCAACCCGTCGAACTCCTCGTGAAGTTCCGTGACCAAACGCTTGAACTCGTCCACGGGATGCGGTTCCACGTCGAGGACGGGATCGTTCCCGAGTATGATACCGTGTTCCTTCCTAGTCCCGAGCCTCATGAGGAGGAACGCGTCCACGCCCAGCGCCTCGAGTTCCTCGCAGGTCCTCCTCAGCACCTCCCCGTCGTTGACGCCCGGGATGACCACGGCGGCGGCCACGACCTCGGAACACCTGTCCGCGAACACCTCCACCGCCTTCAACGAGACGTCCGGGGACGGGTCGTTCATCCACTCCCTCCTGAGATCCTCGTCCCACGCGAACACGGTGACCGACACGGAATCGACGCCCATATCGCACAGTTCCTCGACGACCTCGGGGTCCTCGAACCCCTTGCAGCTCGTGTAGCCCAGTTTGACCCTCTCGAACCCGAGGACGTCCACGAGGGCCTCGATCAGTTCCCGGAGCCACGGGTAGTGGCTGACGTCTCCCCCTCCCGATACCTCGACCGTACCGTCCTCGGGCGGCCCGCTCATGGCGATGGTCATGTGGACGGCCTGGAGGACGGCCTGAGGCGGTCTGAAGGGTCCGTTGTCCTCCCAGACGCTCCTACCACAGTAGTCGCAACCCACGGTGCCAGGGGGGCAGTTCTTGCACCCGAAGGGGCGGGCCTTCCGCCTGTCCACCCCCCTGAAGTAGCAGTACTTGCAGAACCCACCGCAGTCGAAACCGGGTCTCCCGCCTACGTCGGCGAGGACGGGCAGAACGCGTACCCCCGGCGGCGGGGCTTCGACACGGCTAAAAACCCGATACCGTGTGAGGGTGGCCGGAACCACGGAATAAGGAAACCCTTTAAGTCGACACCGGCGATCCCTCGCCCACGGGGGTGTTCCCCCATGGCGGAGTACAAGTTCGAGGACAAGGTCGACTTGTACGACGACAGAGGCAACTGCATCGCCGAAGAGGTCCCGATCGAGGTACTGTCACCGATGAAGAACGAGGCCATCCAGAGCATCGTCAACGACATCAAGAGGACCGTCGCCGTCGACCTGGAGGGTATAGAGAACGCCCTGCAGAACGCCACGGTCGGCGGCAAGGGCATGAAGATCCCGGGCCGCGAGTTGGACGTCGAGGTCGTCGACAACGCCGAGGCCATCGCCGACAAGGTCGAGGAGATGCTACGCGTGTACGAGGACGACGACACCGAGGTCGTCCCGATGTACGACGGTAAGAGACTCCTCGTCAAGCTGCCCTACGAGCGCGTGAAGGTGATGGCCGACCCGTACTCCGGAACCATGCAGGCCGGTATGGCCGTCGTGCACGCCATCATCGACATCTGCGAGGTCGACATGTGGGACGCCAACATGGTGAAGGCGGCCGTGTTCGGTAGGTACCCACAGACCATCGACTACTTCGGCGGCAACGTGGCCTCGATGCTGGACGTCCCGATGAAGCAGGAGGGCGTCGGCTACGCCCTGAGGAACATCATGGTCAACCACATAGTGGCCGCCACGAGGAAGAACGCCATGCAGGCCGTCGCCCTGGCCGCGATCCTGGAGCAGACGGCCATGTTCGAGATGGGCGACGCCCTGGGCCCGTTCGAGAGGCTACACCTGCTGGGCCTGGCCTACCAGGGTCTGAACGCCGACAACATGGTGTACGAGATCGTGAAGAAGCACGGTAAGGAGGGTACCGTGGGTACCGTGGTCAGGGAGATCGTGGAGAGGGCCGAGGAGGACGGCATCATCGAGGTCAAGGAGGAGCTACCGTCCGGCTTCAAGGTGTACAAGATGAACGACGTGGACATGTGGAACGCCTACGCGGCCGCCGGTCTGGTGGCCGCCGTGATGGTCAACCAGGGTGCCGCCAGGGCCGCCCAGGGAGTCAGCGCCACGATCCTGTACTACAACGACCTACTCGAGTACGAGACAGGACTACCGGGCGTCGACTTCGGTAGAGCCATGGGTACCGCCGTAGGATTCAGCTTCTTCAGCCACTCGATCTACGGCGGAGGCGGTCCGGGTATCTTCCACGGTAACCACATCGTGACGAGGCACTCGAAGGGCTTCGCCATCCCGCCGGTGGCGGCCGCGATGGCCCTGGACGCCGGTACCCAGATGTTCAGCCCGGAGGTCACGAGCAAGCTGATCGGAGACGTGTTCGGAGAGATCGACGAGTTCAGAGAGCCACTGAAGTTCGTGGCCGAGGCCGCCGCCGAGGAGGCGAAGCGCTAAACCCCTCCCCCTCACGCCCCCGTCCAGAATCGTTACAAAAATCGAAACGATAGGGGAGGATCCCCTTGACCCGCGAGAGACCCAGGATGCTGGAGAGGAAGATCCCCGAGGGCGCCAAACCCGAGGTCCAGATATTCCCCTCCAGACTCCTCAGCGCCGAGACCACGGAACGCCTCCTCAACAGGATAGTGGAGGAACTCGAGGATCACATCAGACGCATAGTCATCCACGGCCCCGGCCTACCCAAGTACGTCCCATACGGGCCCGCCCGCGGCGAACCCGTGAAACACCCCGAAAGACGACCCATAGAGGTCGGAGGCACGGAGTTCGAGATGAAGGTCCAAACGGGACAGATAGTCATCGAGATAGAGGACGAAGAGGCCCTGGACGAGGTGGTGGCCAAGCTCGAGGAGATCTGCGAGGAGGAACTACCCTGCGACTTCCAGATACAGACCGGAAGGTTCACCAAGCCCAAACCCACCGTCACCGACTACCTCAAGTTCGGGGAGAAGGGAGTGGAAGAGATAGACGACAGACTCCTGGGCCTGGTGGAACCCAGGGCCCGACTCTCCGACAGGGTCGCCATACTCAAGGGTAGGAAGAAGGACGAGGGGGACTGACCCTCGCAGGTCGGAAGGACGACTTACGTCGTGGACTGCCGAGAAGCCATGGGAATGGGCAAAGGGGGTAGCCTCGCCCAGAGGGGCACCATAGCCGAGGCCGAAACCCCCCAGGTGGTCGCCGTCGCCATGTCCCCCGGCGCCCGACACATCACCAAACCCGTCTGCGAGATAACCTACGGGCTCCGAGAGGCCGGCATCCACACCAGCGTCCTCGTACTCAACGCGGGCTCCGGCGTCCCCTCCGAGGCCCCCGTCCAGACCGGCGCCACCATGGGTATAGAACCCGAGGAAGTCGAGAGGATAGAGAAACACGAGGTGGCCGTCATCCACCTCGGCAACGTCAAACAGCACATCGTCTGGAAGGCCCGCCTCATACTCAAGCACTGCGACGTGCCCGCGGTCATCGTGTGTCAAACCCCCGTCGACTTCGAGGACTTCGCCGAGGTGGGCTGCCGCACGAGGATAGTCGAGCCCGAGGAACCCGAGACCAAGGGCGAGGTCGTCGAGATAGTCACGGGTGTCATCCGGGGCCAGACCGTTCCGGCCGAGAAGATGAACGAGATCATCCGAAAGGTCAGAAGGGCCATCTCCTACGCCAGGAGACGCCGCTGAACGGTGTTATCCGGCGCCCCGCGGGTAGCACCGCCCCGATTCTCGGAACCCTTTTAACGCCACCCGGCGATCCGTCACCACGGGGGGTACTCCCCATGTCCTTGAAGGAGGAGATGGCCGAAAAGGCCCAGTTCTACCCGGGCGAGACCGACATCGCCGAGAACAGACGCAACTACATGAACCCCAACTACGAGCTCGAGAAGCTCAGGGAGATAGCCGACGAGGACGTCGTCAGGCTGATGGGTCACAGGGAGCCCGGTGAGGAGTACCCGAGCGTGCACCCACCCCTCGAGGAGATGGAGGAGCCGGAGTGCCCGATCCGCGAGCTGGTGGAACCGACCGACGGCGCCAAGCAGGGCGACAGGATCAGGTACATCCAGTTCACGGACTCCGTGTACTTCGCCCCGATCCACCCGTACATCAGGGCCAGGATGTACATGTGGAGGTACAGGGGCGTCGACACCGGTACCCTGTCCGGTAGGCAGATCATCGAGGTCAGGGAGAGGGACCTGGAGAAGATCGCGAAAGAGCTGCTCGAGACCGAGATCTTCGACCCCGCCAGGACAGGTGTCAGAGGCGCCACGGTGCACGGTCACTCCCTGAGGCTGGACGAGAACGGCCTCATGTTCGACGCCCTGAGGAGGTACAGGCTGAACGAGGAGAAGGGCGTCGTCGAGTACGTCAAGGACCAGGTCGGTATCGAACTGGACGAGCCGATCGAGGTGGGCGCCCCGGCCGACGAGGAGGACCTGAAGGAGCGCACGACCATCTACAGGATCGACGGCGTGCCCTTCAGGGAGGACGAGGAGCTCCTACAGGTCATCCAGAGGATCCACGAGTTGAGGACCCTGGCCGGCTACAACCCGAAGGAAGCCGAGGGTAAGTAAACCCTCCCCTCCCACGTAACACCCCGTATCAACCGCACGCCCCCACCGTATGTTGGAAACCCTTTAAACCCGATCCCGATCACCCCTTCCAACGGAAGGGGGGCCGCACCCCTTGTCAGCCGAGGAGAAGCTCTTCATGAAGGCCCTGAAGGAGAAGTTCGAGGAGGACCCCGAGGAGAAGTACACCAAGTTCTACGTTTACGGCGGTTGGAAGCAGTCCGAGAGGAAGAAGGAGTTCAAGAAGTGGGCCGACAAGATCGTCGAGGAGAAGAGAGGCGGCCTACCGCACTACAACCCGGACATCGGTGTGCCGCTCGGCCAGAGGAAGCTCATGCCGTACCAGGTCTCCGGAACCGACGTGTTCGTGGAAGGTGACGACTTACACTTCGTCAACAACGCCGCCATGCAGCAGATGTGGGACGACATCAGGAGGACCGTGATCGTCGGAATGGACACCGCCCACAGGGTACTGGAGAGGAGACTCGGTAAGGAGGTCACGCCCGAGACCATCAACGAGTACATGGAGACCCTGAACCACGCCCTACCGGGTGGAGCCGTCGTACAGGAGCACATGGTCGAGATCCACCCGGGACTGACCTGGGACTGCTACGCCAAGATCGTGACCGGTGACCTGGAGCTGGCCGACGAGATCGACGACAAGTTCCTGATCGACATCGAGAAGCTCTTCCCGGAGGAGCAGGCCGAGCAGCTGATCAAGGCCATCGGTAACAAGACCTACCAGGTCCTGAGGATGCCCACGATCGTCGGCCACGTGTGCGACGGAGCCACCATGTACAGATGGGCCGCCATGCAGATCGCCATGTCGTTCATCTGCGCCTACAAGATCGCCGCCGGTGAAGCGGCCGTGTCCGACTTCGCCTTCGCGAGCAAGCACGCCGAGGTAATCAACATGGCCGAGATGCTACCGGCCAGAAGGGCCAGAGGTGAGAACGAGCCCGGTGGCGTACCGTTCGGCATCCTGGCCGACTGTGTCCAGACCATGAGGAAGTACCCGGACGACCCGGCCAAGGTCGCCCTGGAGGTCATCGGCGCCGGAGCCATGCTGTACGACCAGATCTGGCTGGGTTCCTACATGTCCGGAGGTGTAGGCTTCACGCAGTACGCCACGGCCGTGTACACGGACAACATCCTGGACGACTACGTGTACTACGGTCTCGACTACGTCGAGGACAAGTACGGGTTGGCCGAGGCCGAGCCGGACATGGACGTGGTCAAGGACGTGGCCACCGAGGTGACCCTGTACGGTCTGGAGCAGTACGAGAGGTACCCGGCCGCCATGGAGACGCACTTCGGAGGATCCCAGAGAGCCGCCGTGTGCGCCGCCGCCGCGGGCTGCAGCGTGGCGTTCGCGACTGGACACGCCCAGGCCGGAGTCAACGGCTGGTACCTGTCCCAGATCCTGCACAAGGAGGCCCACGGTAGACTGGGCTTCTACGGCTACGACCTGCAGGACCAGTGCGGTGCCGCCAACTCGCTGAGCGTGAGGAGCGACGAGGGACTACCGCTCGAGCTGAGGGGACCGAACTACCCGAACTACGCCATGAACGTGGGACACTTGGGCGAGTACGCCGGTATCGTGCAGGCCGCCCACGCGGCCAGGGGCGACGCGTTCTGCGTGCACCCGGTGATCAAGGTGGCGTTCGCCGACGACATGCTGGTGTTCGACTTCACGGAGCCGAGGAAGGAGTTCGCCAAGGGAGCGCTGCGCGAGTTCGAGCCCGCGGGCGAAAGGGATATCATAATCCCCGCCGAATAACGCCCCACCTCCCTCTTTCCACCCTTCAAATCGTTTCGAACTCCATAACGTAACTCTCTTTTGCCCTCCCTCAATCAACGTTAACCACGGGGGTACCACCCTTGGTAGGCTTGGCGGAGGTCGGCATCGCCGCCACCATGGGCGCCCTCGCGACGATCGCGGGCGCCTTCGAGGACGCGGAATCCGACGTTGGATCCCAGTCGAACCCCAACTCCCAGGTGCAGCTGGCGCCCCAGATGATGAACTTCCACAGGTACTTCAACAAGGCCATCTCCGGAGAACCCGTGTCCTACATGATGTACGGCGCCATCGCCGGAACCATAGCCTGGGTGTTCATGACCAAGTTCGGCCTACCCTTCCTGGCCGCGGTGGCCATAGGTGTTGGTATCAACGCCGCAGTCCACATGATATTCGCTACCACGGCCCACCTAGGTAGGATAGCCAGCGCCGCCGAGTTCGGCCACCCCATCTACCTGGACGTGGTGCTGTCCCACCTGGGACCGATCGCGGGCTTCGGCGCGATAGCCACGTTCTGCATCGTATCCCTGGCGTACATCCAGTGGTCGATACTCAAGCACCCGTTCCCGATGCCGCTCCTGGCCGCCCTATGGGGAGTCACCGTGGGCGCGATCGGATCCTCGACGGGAGACGTCCACTACGGCGCCGAGAGACTGTACCAGCACTACCCGTTCGGTTGCGGTGTACCGGTGGCCGCCCACGGTAACATAACCAGAAAGGCCGAGACGGGCATCAGGAACTCGATGGACAGCGTGTTCTTCTGCTCCAAGTTCGGCAACCCCGCCACGGGACTGTGTTTCGGTCTGATCATCTTCTTCAGCACGTGGGCCGGCCTGTTCGGTCCGTGGGGCGGCGTGATCGCGATGGCCCTCGTGACGCTGGCCGCGCTGATAATCAGCAACAGGATCGAGAAGAAGGCCAGGAAGGAGTACGGTACATACGAGGACGTGAGCGTGGACGAGATCTGCGACCCGATCTAAGGGGGAGCGTTCGATGGGACTTAACGCTAGAGGATTCGGTATCTCCATACCGCTGCTGATAGCCGCCACGATAGTGGCCATCCTGGGCACCTGGTGGCTCTCCATAGACAAGATAATCGCCAACTTAATCCTGGTGACTTTCGGGAGCGTTCTGATCACGATCGGTGTACACTACGTGCCGGTGGGCGGAGCGCCGGCGGCGATGGCGACGGCGACGGGAGTGGGAACCGGTACCACGCAGCTGGCCGCCGGTTCCGGACTGACGGGACTGATCACGGCCGCCGCCATGAGCGACAAGCCGTTCGTCGTGATCCTGTGGAACGGCGCCATCGGTGCAGCCCTGATGATCGCGATAACGATGCTCGTGGGTAACTTCATCTACATCTACGGAGTCGGCGTCCCTCCGTGTTCCGCCAAGGTGGACAAGGACCCGATCACGGGTTGGGACCAAGACCCGTACGTGACGCCTGGTACCGAGGGCCACGGTATCCCGACGGTGAGCTTCGTGAGCGGTATCTTCGGCGGTCTGCTGGGTGGAGCCGGCGGTGGTATGGTCTACTTCTCGCTGTACAAGGTGCTCAAGATGAGCCCCGCGCTGGCCGGGATAACGGCGATGGGTATCTTCTACGCCAACTCGGTGCTGGCGTCGTACAACATCGGAGGAACCATCGAGGGTTACCACGATCCGAAGTTCAAGCGCGTTCACAGGGCGATAATATCGTCGATAGTGTTCGGTATCGTAGCTGCCATATTCACTTACGCGATAAGTTACTGGGTGATGTAAGGGGGTGTTGTTGGAGTTGAGGATCACATCCTTACTCCTGTTGTCCACCGTGGGCCCGTCCGGCGAAGAAGAGGAGGTTGAGGTCCATGAGGCCATATCTTCCAACCTGCTCAGGGCGGTAGGCGTCATACTGGGTATCTTCGGTGGGGCCGCCGCGTACATCCACCCGGCGATAGCGGGTATGGTGGCTATAGCGCCGATACTGTGGGGCGCCAACGCGGTCAGGGAGGTCGCCAACTACGGTCTAGGAACGGGAGTCCCATCCATAGGATACATGGGTCTCGGAGGAGGAGTCGTGGCGGCCATCCTGGGAGCCGCGCTGACAGGGGTTTTGGCCTTCGGATCCTACGTGAACGCGGTGATCGGGCTGGCAGTCGGCACCGTGGTCGGGGCCTTCATCGGCGGTCTTCTGGGCTTCCTGGACAGGAAGGTGATCAAGATGAAGATACCGGTGATGACGAGGTGCAGCCTCGAGATCGTGGCCGCCGGGACGCTGGCTCTCATGTGTTTGATGGGCGCGGTGGCAGGTGACTTCTCGTGGCCGGTCATCCACGCTAAGGTAATCAAGACGGGTATAATCGCTCTCTTATGGGTATTGTGTGCGATGTCGCTGCTGCACCCGTTCAACGCGTGCCTAGGTCCCAGCGAGACCCAAGAGAGAACGTTGGCCCTGGCGGCCGAGTGCGGTTCGATAACGGCGACGATAACCGGGGTAGTGACGCTGGATCCGGTGCTCATCATAGCCGGTGTGATAGCTTGGGTGATCACGTTCTCGAAGTTCTGGAAGCTGACGAAGAGGGACGCCGCGGAGGTTACCTGGACGGGTATCCCGCCGAAGGGCCAGTAAGGGGGTAGCCGTCCGATGCCCTACGGGATAGTGGATCAGGACGCGTGCCTGGTCCTGGAAGCCGTGACGGGAGCCGTCGGAGAGTGGAGGGAGGACGTGATATCGCTGGACGTGATGCCGCTGTACGACAAGGTGGAAGAGTTGGACAAGTACGTCACCGACATGGTCCACGCGCTGGATCCGAGCACCGTGGCGTGGGGAGCGTTCCACGGTAGACAGGGGGCTCACAAGAGGGCGGCGTGGGTCACCAACTTCGCTCACGGTTTCGTGATCGGCTTGATGGTGCTGTCCATCATCATCTTCACCACGGTGGCCATGTACAAGCTCCACGCCCTGCGTCTCCTAGGCATCTAACCTTTTCTTTTCCCCTCTCATCCAACAAACCCGGGGGTGTGCACGCTTGCCCGAGAAGATGGAACCCGCGGAGGGTTGGCCCGTCGTGGAGGGCGACTACGTGGTCGGGGATCCGGAAGCCCCCGTCCACGTGGTCACCCTTGGTTCCCACATAGAGGAGGACATCATGAGGGCGGCCGGAGAGGATAAGGTGGCGATATGCGGTCCGTGTAAGACCGAGAACATAGGGATAGAGAAGATAATAGCCAACATAATAGCGAACCCGAACATCAGGTTCTGCATCCTGTGTGGATCGGAGGTTACGGGTCACCTGACGGGGCAATCGTTCAAGGCCATGTACGAGAACGGTGTTGATCCGGATTCCGGACAGATAATAGGGGCGGAGGGAGCCATCCCGTACCTGGAGAATCTCCCGCCCGAGGCCGTGGACAGGTACAGGGAGCAGAT
>JAADCQ010000070.1 GCA_013154335.1 Methanopyri archaeon | reverse complement strand
TCTTCGTGATGGGGATCGTGGGAGCCGTCTCCGCCGTCGCGATCCTGTTGGGGCGTTTCAGGGGAGGAAGAAAGCGTTCCTAGGCCCGAACTCCGCGGCTCCCGCCAGGTCCTCCTCTATCCTCAACAACCTGTTGTACTTGGCGGTTCTCGAGCTCCTCGCGGGGGCGCCCGTCTTTATCTGACCGCAACCGAGCGCCACGGCCAGATCCGCGATGAACGGGTCCTCGGTCTCGCCGCTCCTATGACTGACCATCGCGCAGTAACCGTGATCCATGGCCAGCCTGGCCGCTTCCACGGCCTCCGTCAGCGTGCCGATCTGATTCACCTTGATGAGCACGGCGTTCGCCGCGCCCATCTTTATCCCCTTGGCTATCCTCTCCGGGTTCGTCACGAAGATATCGTCGCCGACTATCTGCACCTCGTCACCCATCTCCCTCGTTATCTTGGCGAAACCCCTGAAGTCCTCCTCGTGGAACGGGTCCTCTATCGAAACGATAGGGAAAGTGTCCACCAGCTCCTTGTAGATCTCCAGTAGGTCGTCCCTCGAGTACTCCTCACCGTACGCCCTGTACACGCCCGCATCCTCGTCGTAGAACTCCGTCGCCGCCGCGTCCAACGCCAACGCGACCTCCTTACCCGGATCGTACCCGGTCTCCTCTATCGCCTCCACGAGGACCTCGAAGGGCTCCACCATGTCCGCCATGGGAGGGGCGTAACCGCCCTCATCCCCCACGTTCGTGGCCGCAGGCCCGTACCTGTCCTCCAGGATCTCCCCGAGCGTGTGGTACACCTCGGCGCCCGCCCTGAGGGCCTCCGAGAAGCGATCGAACCCGTGCGGCACGATCATATGCTCCTGGAAGTCGAGATCGTTGCCCGCGTGCTCGCCCCCGTTGATAACGTTCATGAACGGTACGGGGAGCCTCGTGGCGGTCGGCCCGCCCAGGTATTTGTACAACGGGACCCCCAGCGCCTTGGCCGCGGTCCTGGCGACCGCGAGGGAGACGGCGAGTATGGCGTTGGCACCCAGGTGCGACTTGTTCCCGGTCCCGTCGAGGTCCACCATCAGCGCGTCGATGGCCGCCTGATCCGTCACGTCCATGCCCTCGAGCTCGGGGGCGATCACGTTCTCGACGTTCCTGACCGCCCTCCTCACACCCTTGCCGTGAAACCTCTCGTCACCGTCCCTCAGCTCGAGCGCCTCGTGACTACCGGTGGAGGCACCCGAGGGGACCATCGCCCTACCCACGGTACCGTCCTCGAGTTCCACCTCGGCCTCGACGGTAGGGTTACCCCTGGAGTCCAGCACCTCCCTGGCCCTCACCGCGACTATCCTCAAGGCGATCACCCCGACCGAGGGTACCCGCGTCCCTAATAGCCGGTGCGGCGCGCCAGGTCCTCCACGACCTCCAGGAACCTGTCCACTTCCTCTTCATCGTTGTAGAACGCCATCGAGGCCCTGGCGCACCCGTCCAGACCCAACACCTCGAACACCGTGGAGGCGCAGTGGGTCCCCGTCCTGATGCATATCCTCTCCTCCGCGAGACGACGGCCGACCTCCCCGTGGTCCATCCCCTCGACGACGAACGGGACTATCGTCTTACGCTCCGCCTCGGGGGCCAGCACCTCGACGCCGTCGATATCCTCCAGGCCCTCGACGGCCCTCCTCGTGAGGCGCTCCACCCGATCCTCGACGTTCTCCAACCCCACCTCCTCGAGTATCGAGACACCCTCGGCGAGCCCGACGACGCCCGGGACGTTGGGCGTGCCCGACTCGAACAGGTGCGGTGGATCCTCCGTGATCACCGTACTTCCCTCCACCCTGGCGGTGGAACCGCCGCCCAGCGTCCAGGGATCCAACTCCTCGACGACGTCCTCCCTGACGATGAGGACACCCGTCCCGTGCGGACCCAGGAGCCCCTTGTGCCCCGGGGCGCAGACGAAATGGAACCTGTCCCAGTCCTCGTCGATGACACCCATCGACTGGGCGGCGTCGAGGAGCACGTAGGCCCCCACCTCTTCCGCCATCTCCAGGACCTCATCGACGGGTTGCACGGAACCGAGGGCGTTGCTCTCGTGGGTTATCGCCACCAGTTTCACGTCGTCGTCGAGGGCCGCCTCCAGCTCGCCGAGGTTGACGGTTCCGGTCTCGGGTTCGAACCCGACGATCCTGACGTCCAGGCCCAGCTTCTCCGCCAGCTTCAACCAGGGTGACACGTTCGAGTGGTGCTCGAGCTTGGTCGTGACGACGGCGTCGCCCCGGTTCCAGTCGATCGACGCGGCCACGATGTGTATCGCGTGTGTGGCGTTGAGGGTAAACGCCAACGTTTCGGGTTCGACACCAAGGAACCTCGCGACCCTCTCCCTGGCGTTCTCGTACTCCTCGGTCGCCCTCTCTCCCGGTGGGTGGAGGCTCCTACCTACGTTCGCCCCGAACTCGGTGAGGGCCCTGTTCACGGCCTCGATCACGCGATCGTGCTTGAGGGACGTGGCGGCGCTGTCCAGGTAGATCCAGCCCTCACGCTTCAGGGGAAACCCCTCGACGAGTTCCCGCAGGTCCATACCCGGCCTCTCCCCCGTCGGTCCGTCAGATCCCGTCGTTAAAAGCCGGGGGATCGCCGGCCGCGCCTCGAAACCGTGAAAACCTATCGACAGTTCGTGTGAGCCGATCGTTCGAAAGCACGGGGGTGACGACGTTGGACCGGTGGTGGCTGACCGTCGCCCTACTGGCGGCGATGATCGGGTCGCTCTTCGTGGCACTCCAACACGGACACACGGGAGGGAGGACACGGATCAAGGCGTACTACGTCGGGATGGACAAGGTGGCCGTGACGGTGGTGGATCCGAAGGGCCGACCCTTGGTGGGCGCGCCCGTGGAGATGAAGGTGAACGGGAGGGTCGTGGAATCGTCCGTGTGAGGGTGAAACGGGCTCGCGTACTTCGACGTCCGCGGCGTGAAACCGGGGGACGAGGTGGTGTTCGAGTTCCCGGGAGGCCAGGGGTACGGGCCGTCGAGGTTAGTCCTCAGGGGCTCCGACATCCTCAGGGCGAAGGCGGAGTTCCACGGCAAGCCCGTACCGCTGTGAGGACCGCGGCGAACCCGAGAAGGGAGCCGCGGTCCGAGCGGGGTCTCACGCGGACCCGGGCGGCCTCAGACCCCTGACGAAGGCCGCGATCCTGGACGTCCACGGGACGTCCCACACGTGGTAGCCGGACCGGTAGCCCGTGATCACGGAAACGCGCTCCGGGGCCCCTTCCTCGCCCGGAGACGGTGGGACGGGTTCCCCTAGGATCACCGGTTCACCACGGGCGGCGTCCAGCGCGTCCTCGAGGGACGGGTGGTAGTTCGGGTTATCCTCGTGCCGTAGAACGATGACGGCGGCCTTATGCCTCCGCTTGATCCTGTCCACGAGGAACCCCCTCCCGGCGGCCTCTTCGACGACCTCTTCGATGAACTCGGGCGGGCATCTAGTGACAAGTCTGCCCTTCCTACGTTCCACGAGGTCCATGCATTCCTCGAGGAAACACAGCAACACGTTCAGGTTCGGGGCCTTGTCCACCCCGCTCCGTCTGCCCCAGGGCGGGTCGGTCAGAACCTCGTCGACGGCGGCGTGGAAATCCTCGATCCGGCATCCGAGGGGTAAGATCTCGCCCTCGAGTACGTCCGCATTCCTCCGGACGTTCCGGATCAGGGCGGCCAGGTGTTCGGGGTCGGGTTCGACGGCCGTGACCGTGAACCGGCCCAGGACGGCGGCCGGTACGGAGAAGGACCCGCAACCGGCTCCCGCGTCGAGAACTCGACCTCCCCAGGGGCACCT
>JAADCQ010000014.1 GCA_013154335.1 Methanopyri archaeon | reverse complement strand
CCCGCCGGCAGTATCGCCGGTAGGACGATCCAGTCTCCCTCGGACAGCTCCGAGGCCGGCACGTCCACGATCTTGCCGTCTCGAACCGTGAATACGGAGTGATCCTCGGTGACGATGACCTCTCGGCCCGTGCGCGTGACGATCTTCACGAGATCGGTCCGGCGGCGGTGTCGGACGATCCTCTCCACCGGTGACCAGACGACGCCCTCGTCCGTCAGCGCGGCAACCTCGATGTCCCGGCCTTCCTTCCACATCTCGTAAAGCTCCTCCACGGGGAAGGGCCCGACCTCACCGTCGACCTTCGCCCAGACGACCTCGTCGCCTGGGATCGACTCACCCACCCACTTGCTCAAGACCTCCGGGCCCTTGACGGCGATGAAGTTGGCGTCGGACTCGTTGGCTACGGCTTTGGCGAGGAGGGTCTTACCCGTGCCCGGCGGACCGTACAGAAGCACGCCCTTGGGTGGCCTGACCCCGAGTCGCTCGTACAACTCCGGGTACTTGAGCGGGTATTCGACGGCTTCCCTCAGCTCCCGCTTCACGTCCTCGAGGCCTCCCACGTCGTCCCACGACACGTCCGGGACCTCGACGACCACCTCCCTGAGCGCGGAGGGTTCTATCTCCTTCAGCGCCTCCATGAAGTCGTCCATGGTGACTTTGAGTTCCTCCTCGATGCCGGGCAGTTCTTCGGCTTCGAGGACCCTCTCCAGGGCCTCCCTGTAGTCCACTTCTCCCTCTTCCTCCTCCGCGCCGACGGACGTGAACGCCTTCTTGAGGGCCTCCTTCTTCTCCTCCGGGATGTCCGCCTCGTGGATACCCTTCTCCAGGACCTCGCGTAGTTCCTCGTCCGTGAGTTCGGAGAGCTTGGCCGAGACCTCTTCCGCTTCTCCGCCCTCCTCCGCCAGCTTGGCACCTATCCTTCGGATGGCCCTCCTCAGCGCCTTCAGACCGGCGCTCTTACACAGGGCCTCCAGGTCCGCGCCCGTGAAACCGTGCGTCAACTCGGCTATCTTGTCCAGGTCCACGTCGTCGGCCAGGGGCATGTCTCTCGTGTGGATCTGGAGGATCTCCTTCCTACCCTCCTTGTCCGGCACCCCTATCTCGATCTCCTTGTCGAACCTACCGGGTCTCCTGAGGGCGGGGTCGATGTCGTCCGGTCGGTTGGTGGAGGCCAGCACCACGACCCTCTCGTCCTCGGAGAGACCGTCCATGAGCGTGAGGAGTTGAGCCACGACCCTCTTCTCGACCTCGGAGGTCTCGCCACGCTTGGGGGCTATCGCGTCGATCTCGTCGATGTAGATGATGGCCGGGGCGTTCTTCCTGGCTTCCTCGAAGATCTCACGGATGCGCTGCTCCGACTCGCCCACGTACTTGCTCATGATCTCGGGGCCGTTGATAGTGTAGAACTTGGCCCCGCACTCGTTGGCTACGGCTTTGGCGAGGAGGGTCTTACCCGTGCCCGGCGGACCGTACAGAAGCACACCCTTCGGGGGCTTGATACCGAGTTCCTTCAGGAGCTCGGGTCTCTTCAGGGGGAGCTCGACGTATTCCCTTATCAGTTCTATCTCCCTGTCGAGGCCGCCGATGTCGTCGTACGTGACGTCGGGTATCTCGGCGGCCTTGGCCAGGTCCTCGGAGTAGGGTTTGATCTCGATCTCGGTCTCGGGACCGATCACGTTCGCGTCCTCGGGCTCGACGGAGACGACGAGGAGGGATTCGGGGAACTTGACCAGGACCTGGCCGGCTATGGTCTTACCTTGAACCTCGAGCGGGATCACGTCGCGGGGGGTCGCGGGGATGGGCTCCCTCCTGGCTCTAGAAGCCACGTACGCCTTTATCTGGCGGAGGATGTCTTGCTCGTGCTCCTTGGTGAGTTCCTCCTCGACCTCCTCCCTGAGGCCGGCCTGAACGGGCACCACGACCTTCTCCGTGGGCATGAGCTCGACGCGCTCGGCGACCTTCTCCTCGGTCGCCTCGACCTCGACGGGTTCCCCAACGGACGCGCCCGCGTTCTGCCTCTCGTACTTGTCCATGCGGATGATGCCCTTGCCCACGTCCTCCCTCCTGGCCGGGAGGACACGGGCCACGGTGGTCTTGGAGCCGCGGATCTCGACCAGGTCCCCGGGCTCAACCCCTATCGCGTCCCGGGATTTCTTGTCGATACGGACCACACGCTTACCCACGTCCTCGGGGTAAGCCTTTTCCACACGCAGCTTCACGGCCACGTCGCCGTTCCCCCTAGCCGCTCCCACTTCACGCGGTTTCCATCCTTAAAATAGGTTAGATCCGTGGGGTAGCCGCCTTGCGCCGGTGCTTCCCCGACGTCCAGAGCGCCTCCCCTCACATCCCGGCCCACATCACCCGGGTCGGGATAACCGGCGTTAAGAAGCTCGTGAAGATCCCCAGGCCCGGCAAACGCCCGATAATCCTCGTCTCAACGTTCAACCTCTTCGTGGACCTCCCCGCGCACCAGAAGGGCATCCACATGTCGAGGAGCCACGAGGTCCTATCCGACGTGTTGGAGGAGCTCGAGGAGTCCGTCGAGAAGAGAAGGGTCGTCATCGAGGATCTCTGCGCCTGCATATCCCGCCGCCTGCTCGAGAGACACGAGTACGCCACGCGCTCCGAGGTTCAGATGACGGGCGAGCTCATCCTACAGCGGGAGACCCCCGTCACGGGGTTGAAAACGCAGGAACCGTACAAGATCATAGGTAGGGCAGTCTCCCGCAGGTCCGAGGACGGCATCTCCACCAGGAAGATGGTCGGAGCGGAAGTCGTCGGTATGACCGCATGTCCCTGCGCCCTCGAGATGATGAGGGAGGACTGCAGGGAGAGGATAGCGAGGCGCCTGGTCGAGGAACTCGACATGGACCCCGAGGAAGCGGACGAGCTGGCCGAGGTCATAGTACGTGAGGACGTCCACCCCATGACCCACAACCAGCGCGGCGTCGGTACCCTGATGATCGAGGTGCCCGAGTCCGAGATGGTGAGTATCAACGACATCATCGAGATAATAGAGGAATCCATGAGCGCCGGTACCTACGAGCTCCTGAAGAGGCCGGACGAGCTCGCGGTTACGAAGAAGGCGTGCGAGAACCCGAAGTTCGTGGAGGACTGCGTCAGGGAGATGATGAAGAGGGTCGTCGAGAGGTTCGATCACCTACCGGACGACACCGTGGTCGTGGTCCGTCAGGTCAACAAGGAATCCATCCACAAGCACGACGCCTTCGCGGAGCGCGTCACGACGATGGGGGAGCTCCGGGAGGAGCTGGGAGGTGGTTGAAGGTTGCAGGGCACGCCGACGCACCTGCACAGGATAGCCCGCGAGATAATGACGAGACTGGGCGCGTTCGAAGGCTCCAGACCCCTCCTGGACGACATCGACGCGCTGATCGTGCGGGGCATGTCCAGGGGCGAGGACTGGGACATGGAGAACCTCCAATCCTTCCTCGAGGACGTGCTGGAGGACGTCGGCGTGAAGACCGTCCCGATAGACTCGGAAGAGGGACTGAAGCTGCTCGAGGAGATGGGTGAGTTCGTGGCGGAGAGGATCCAGGCCAGCTACGCGGAATCCGAACCCTTGGCCCCCGTCGTGGGACCGGACGAGGTCGAGAGGGCCGTGGCCGAGGGGGCCATAGTGATCGACCCGCTGGGCGTCAAAGGGATGATGAAGACCCTACGGGACATGGGGTGCGAGGTCGGCGTCGCCATAGGCGAGACCAAGGACGACATAGGGGTGTTCCTGGCCGCCTGGGGGGACAGGAGCGGCGTCGGACCGAAGTCCGTGGAACTCGTCGTCGCCAACCTCGCCATGGTAAGGGGAGAATCCTCGGATGAAGCCTGAGGAAGCCGTCGATGTCGTGGAAGACGTGGGTACGGGGACGCCCTGTTACGTGTACGACGGGGACGCCATTGCCGAGAGGGCCGAGGAGTACGTCGAAGCGGCATCGAAAGCGTTCCCGGGGCGCTCCGTGGTCTGCTACGCCGTTAAGGCCAACTTCAACCCCGGGGTGCTCGAGACCGTCCTGGAAGTCACCCGGGCGGCGGACGCCGTCTCCCTGTGGGAAGCCAAGCTGGCCGGGTCACTCGGCGCCGAGACCATCGTCCTGAACGGTAACGCCAAATCACGGGAGGAACTCAGTACGGCGGTGCGCGAAGGATGGATCATCAACGTCGACTCGGCCGAGGAACTGGACACGCTCGAAAGGATCGCACGGAGGGAGGACACCGAGGCCAAAGCCGCCCTGAGGGTCAACCCCGAGGTGGACCCGGAGACACACCCTCACATAGCCACGGCCGTCAAAGGATCGAAGTTCGGGGTACCCCTGGACGAGGCGGAGGACGTGTGCCGGCGCATGATCGAATCCGAGCATATCGAGTTCCTAGGTCTCCACTACCACATCGGGTCCCAGATAACCGACCTCGATCCCTTCGTCCAAGCCCTCGAGTCGGTGGCCGACTTCCTCAGGGATACCGGTCTCCTCGAGGAGATATCGTACTTGAACGTCGGCGGAGGGTTGGGTGTCAGGTACACCGACGAGGACCCACCTTCGCCGGGCGAGTTACTCGAGACGCTTTCTCCCGTCTTGAGGGAACTCTACGACGAGTCGTCCGGCTTCGACCTGTACCTGGAACCCGGGCGGAGCGTGGTCGCGGAGGCCGGGATGCTCGTCACCGAGGTCAGGCTGGTGAAGAGATCAGGGGGTAGGACGTGGATCTTCGTGGACGCGGGGATGAACGCCCTGATAAGACCCGTGCTCTACGACGCGGAACACAGGGTGGTGTTCCCGGGGGCGGAAGGGGACACCGTGGAGGCCTCGGTGGCCGGCCCCCTGTGCGAGAGCGGCGACGTCCTCGCCGAAGACGTACCCGCACCCGAGGGGCTGGAACCCGGGGACAAGGCCGTGTTCATGACCGCGGGGGCTTACTGCGAGTCGATGGCTTCCAACTACAACTGTCAGCCCTTACCGGCCTCGATAACGGTCAAGTCGGGCCGTCCGGTCCACGTCAGAAGGGTACAGGCTTATGACGTCTTCCTCGGATGCTGGTCGGGTGAGGAAGGAGGTCCTTAGGGCCCTCACCAAGGGCCCCTTACCCAGGAAACGACTGATGGAGAGGGTACGGGGGAACAGGGGTCTCGTCAGCAAGACGGTCAACGAGCTCAGGGACGAGGGGCTGATAGAACCGACGGACCGGGGCTTCGCACTCACCCCCGAGGGTCTCAAGGCCCTGGTCGAACCGGAGCGACGGTTCGAGTACCGGGACGAGAGGATCGAGTTGTCCCGGGAAGGGGAGAACCTCGAGGAATTCCTGCGCGTCATCAAGGGTGAATCGAAGAGCAGGACGGGTAGCATCGTCGTGACCACGAGGTGTGACATGAGGTGTAAGTTCTGTTACTACAACCTCGTGAAGGAACACGTGGATCTGGAGCCCGAGGAGACGCTGGAGGAAGCGGAGAGAAGGGTGAGGGCGGGTAACAGGGAGATCGTACTACAGGGTGCGTCGCCTCACTTACTGGACGGGGACCTGGTCGAGGCCGTCTCCATGATCAAGGAGGAACTCTCCGTCGACGTGGCGGTCGGAACAGGGCCGACGATCCCCGTCGACCTCCTCGAGGACCTCAAACTCGCCGGGCTGGACTACGTGAAGTTCAGCCTCTCCGGTAGAACCCCGGAGGAATGGAAGGCCGTGACCGGGAGACGGAAGGGCTTCGAGGAGCTTTGGGAGGCCGTGGCGTGGTGTTTGGCGAACGGCCTCGAGGTTTCCTTCGTGGGTGGCGTCGTCGGTCTTCCGGGGATCCCACCGGAAGCCGACGCCGAGAGGGTCGCCGCGATAAAGGACCTCAACCCGGGGAAGAGCGTGATCCAGTTCAATCCCGCTCAGGATCCCGTGAAGGGTCCTTTTTCCGGCCCGGGTGTACTCAGGACCGTGTACGAAGGTGTGAGAAGGCGCGTGAAGGGTGAGGTGTTCCTGAAGTCCTGTTGCGTGACCCCCGCGTCGATGACTGTCTTTGAAGCGTTGGGAGGGTTGGTCGACAAGGTCGTTTGCATGCTCGGAAGGGAGTGTCGCGAGTACCACGGGTGTCCGTTCACGGGGAGGGTGCTGGAGCAGAAGATACTCAACGTGCTTCACTCGAGCGGTTCCCCGCTGAGCGTCAGGGAGTTGGCAAGGAGGACGGGTATAGGTCGAGCGAAGTTGAGCAAGAGGCTCAGGTCCTTGGAGAGGAGGGGTGTAGTTGAGAGGACGGAGGAGGGTTGGAGACTCCGTTAGTCGTCGGCTTCCGTGAGTGCCCTTCTCGGGTTGTCCACGGTGGGTTCTCCGTCGAACCCGTGGGCCTTCATTATGGTCCGGACGGTCTCTTCGTCGGGTTCGATCTCCACGACCTCGTACCCCGCCGCTTCCATGAGCCTCCGCATCAGCGGGTAGTACGACTTGTCCGAGGCCAGCATCGCGATCACGGGCGTCCGGAGGAGCACGTTGACGAGCGTGAGTCCTAGAGCGGCGATTAGGACGGTGAACTCATCGACGATCGGGATCCTGCGAAGTTCGGAGAGCATGAGGGCGTCCCCTATAAGTAGGGCATCCGCTCTTAGCACCGATCGGAGACCTCCCGACCGTTTCAGCGTCCTGATCACGGTCTTGATGCTGGAAACTGGTAAGTTTTTATCGAAGGTTAACACGATGACGTACGGAACGTCGACCGCCGCCAGGGCGGTCGTCGATTTGCCCGCCCCGGGTTCACCGACGAGGAGGACGTTCTCGCCCCCCTTCACGAGTTCCCTGACCCTCCTCACGTACTCCGTCTCGACCACGGGATGATCGGGGGGTTCCCAGGGCTCGGTTCGGTACTCCTCCTCGTGATCCTCGTCGGAATTCACCTCGTCCACGATCATATCGACGAGTCTGGGGAGTACCCGTACCATGTACACGGGTAGGAGCATAGAGTCCCTCCTGACGCTGTTATCACGGGAGTTCGGGGGCATGTTCGAACCCGTCCCCGTGGTTGAGGAGAAGGAAACTGTTAGAGTTTCTATCCCCGAGGAAAAGGTGGAGTTCTGTCTCAAAAAGGGCATCTTCATGAAACCGTTTTTGAAGTCGTTGGCCAGGCTCGCCCGCGTGGCCGATGAACAGCTCTCCGGACTCGAGAGCTTCGAGCTCGTTAGGGAGGAGGACAACCTCCTCTCCCTCAGGTTCAAGGGCACGATGGGATCGATGTCCGTGACCGCGCTCTCCGAGACCACCCTACCCGTGAGGCTCATCTCGCTCTTGGCGAGCAGGAAAGGGATCAAAAAGTTCAAGGTAACGCACAAGGCGTTCATGACTAGAAAGATATCAAATGGTGTAGCTACCGTCAGCTTCGTGGATGATAAACACTATGAAATGTATGAAGAATACGTTAGTAGACTGGATGAGTTAGGTTTGAGTTGTGCCGTCGGATGGCTGAACAAACTGGGGTTGGAGGCGTTCTTCCCGAAGAGTATCGATGCGTTGCTAAGGGGATGGCACAGCGTTAAGGCTGCTTCGGCGCTCATGGAAGCGGGTCTCACCGATGTACTGTTACTGGAGCATAATTATTCCAAGTACGTGTTTAGGGAGTTCCATAACGAATTTAGAAAGCGGTGGGAGAGGGATAAGATAGCTTACAAATCCCCGCTAGGTGAATTGTCGGACGAGCACGTGGACGACATACTGATGGCGCACGAGTTCCTGAAGAGCATCGGGATGGACGTTAGGGGCCTCCTGACGGTGATACTCCGGAGCGATAGGATGGTCGTCAAGACGACAAGGAAGGAGAGCACCGTGTGGTACGACGATATCAGGGAGGATATGTTTTCGGCGATGGAAAAGGTGGAGAGGGAACTCGTGGACAGGAGGAGGCGTTAGCCGGCGGACTCCGAGATCATCTCCACGAGTTTCTTGAGCTTCTCCCTCACTTCCTTCTTCCTGTACGGGTTGACCGTTACGACGCCTCCCCCGACGTCCTCGGTCAGTCTCTTGAATATCACCGGTCCCGTGTGCTCGAACTCGTCCTCGATGAGCAGCGCGTAGAGCTCCACGTCGTCCCTGTCCTTCAGCAGGCTCCTTATCTTGATGAAGTCGTCGTGCATGAAGATAGCGTCCGTGATGTAGATGACCTTGCACGTGCTGTAATCGAGGCCCTCCAGCGAGTCCAAGGCTTTGACCAGTGGTTTCACTGGATCGGTACCTCCGCCGGCCGGGATGTTGATTATCTTCTCGATGAGTTCTCTCTTGTTCTTCACCTCCTCGAAGTCCTTGAGCTCGTGGACGTCCGACCTGAACGCCCAGACGCCCACGTTTTCCATGCCAACGGTCTCGAACAACGCCGCCGCCAGGGTCGCCGCCACCTCCATCTTCTCACCGCTCATGGACCCGCTGGCGTCCAGTAGGATGGCCACCTTCGGCTCGTCCTTGTTCCTGTACTCCCTCCTGTACAGGGTGAGGGGGACGTTCTTGAACACACCCTCCTCCAGGCTCCTCTCCCAGTCGACGTCCATGAGGAAGTCGGCCTTGTCGAAGCCCTCCAGCCATCCGAAGTGGGCCTTCGCCTCTCCCCTCTCGATCTCCTCGAACTCCCTCGAGATGTCGTGACCCTCGTCCAGTATCTTCATCGACTCGCTCTGCAGTATCCGCAGGAACTTCTTCCTACTCGGGAACGACCTGTCGATGATGAACTTCGGGTCTTCCCCCTTACCGACACCGGAGGCCGTCACTTCGGAACCCGTCGGGGGCATCTCGCCCTCGTCCGGGGCACCCTGCGGTTCCTCACCGGCGCCTACGCTCAACGTCCCAGCCTCGTCCGCCACGCCGGAGGTCTGGCCTTCGGCCGAGGTGCCTTCCGCCCCGCCGGCCTCGCTTTCCTCGCCCTCGGACTCGGCCGGCAGTTCCCTCGCTATCCTCCGGAGTTCCTCCTTCAGGTCCTTCGGGACGTGGTAGTTCTGCTCTTCCGCCCTCTCGAGCTCCTCTATCACGCGCTCGACGACGTTACGACCCACCTTCTCCGCCCAGTCGCGGAGGGACTGCTTGACGGTCTTCAAGAGCCTGTTAACGTGCTGCTTCTTCAGTTGCTCGACGGCCTGATCGTTCTTGGGGAGGCCCTTGGTCACCGTCGAGGCCATCACGTTGGCCTGAACGGTGGCCAACAGTGGGTTCCTGAAGTTGGACCTCCTCTCTATGCCTTCGACCACGAACTGGGCCTGTTCGAGGCTGGCCGTGTAATCGGAAACATCCTCTCCCGTCTTCTCCTCGACGTGATGGGGATCCATCGGGGCGCCTCGCTTGTAGGCTTCCACCGGGTCCGAGGCGGGGCCCTCCTGCGTCAGCTGCTTCTCGAGGGCTTTCTCGAAGGTCTGGGCCGCCGTCTCCCACCTCTCGTCCGCCTCTTGGAGCGCCTTGGAGACCTGGTGAGCCCTGTCGAGGGCTTGGTCGATACCCTGTTCCTCGGCCAGCCTGTTGAGTCCCTCGGCTAGTTCGGACAGGAACTCCCTCACCTTGTTCTGGAACTGAGGATCGGAGAATGTCTTCTGCAGTTCTTCCGAGTCCGCGGCGTAGGAGTCCGGGGCCTGAGGAGATGTCATGGCCTCGATCCTGTTCTTCATGGGCGAGCCGATCTTGTTCATGACGTCGAGCCTACCGTGTTGGGTGAGCTTGTCCACGACGGATCTGGGTACGTGCTGGCTGAGGAGGGAGCCTATCATGGATTCGTCCGTGATGTTCTCGAGCATGCGTTTCTTCTCGGGACCGAACACGGCGGTCTTGATTATGTCCATGAGGGCTTCCTCGGATAGGACGCCGCCGAACTCCTCCAGGACGCGCTCCATGTCCTCCCTCGTCGGTGGCTCGTCCGGTACCTCCTCGCCCTCGATGTACTGCTCCAGTTCCTCCTTGACGTCGTCCCCTACGTGTGGGTAGAACTTGGCGAGGGAGCGGAGGGCTTCCTCGTCGACGTCCGTCTTGGATAGTATCCTTTGGAGTTCCTCAGCGACTATGGCGCGCGCTATCATCACGCGTTCGTACTCGTCGAGGGGTTTGTTCACGCCGTGCCTCGCGAAGTGTCTGATGGCCATGTCCACGAAGGTTTCGAGGTCTATCCTGTCCTCGTCGGCCAGGACCACCATCTTGCGGAAGAAACCCTCGGCTAGGTCGGGAGGAGCGTACACGTCCCCCCTACGCTTGAGGCGTTCCATGAGTTCGCCTACCACGTGTCGGGCTTCGTCCAGGGAGATGTCGGGTTTGTCGGTCAAGGCCCGTCACCCGAGGACGGGCTTGAGTTTCTCGGCGATCTTTCTCTCGAGGGCGTTACGACGGGTTTCGAACTCGTCCATGTTCTCGGAATCCAGGAGCAGGTCGGACAGGATCTTGTTCGCTATGTTGCGGGCGACGGTCTCGACGTCGTACCCCATCTTGACCCCGAGGGCGACGGTTTGGGCCACATCCTTGGCCACGTCGACGCCCTTGCCCATGTCCTTGACCAGGACGGCCAGGTCCTTCAGCACGTCCTCCAGGACCCTGTTCAGGTCGACTATCCGGGAGGCGGACTCGAGGGCGATGCGCTTGTAGATGGAAACGTCGTATTCGCCCCAGGGTACTAGCTCGACCCTCCTGAGGAGGGCCTCGTCGAAGTTGGTGGTTCCCTTGCCCTCGGGGTTAAGGGCGCCTATCCTCAGGATGGCCCCCGTCTCCCCGAAGTCTATCGGGGAGTGGGGGATGTAGATCGTGTCGATGTCCTTCTCGAAGATATGGATGAGCGTTGGTATCATGTAGCCCGGGAACCTGTTCACCTCGTCGATGAAGAACAGACACGCTCCCCTGCGTCGAGCCTCGTTCACCACGTCCTTCAGGTAGCCACCGACGTAAATAATCTCCTTCAGGGCCTCCACGGCTTCCTCGTACTCCATGCCCTCGAACTCCGTGAACTCCTCCGCGATCTTGTCCGCGACCGGGAGTGCCGCCACGTCGACGCCTCCTATGAACTCCTGCTCCCTCGCCTCCTGGTGACCCCTCATCACGATGACGGGGACGTCGTAGATGTCGCCCAGGAGCCTGACGAGCTTCGTTTTACCCGTGCCCGGGGGACCCACCAGGAGGACGGGGGTGCGTTCCACGACCAGCGTCATGTACATGGCCGCGAAGTCGCGCCTGTGTTGGTCGTCGAAGAAGTACCCGCGCTCCTCGAAGTCCCGGATGACGCGGTTGGGGTCCTTGGGGAGCTTGACGTAGTCCTCCTCGCCCTCGAAGACTATCCAATCGTCCTCGATGCTGACCTTAGGTTTCATAACGATCTTGCTCACGGATCGTCGCCCCCTTCGGGAAAAGCCGAATGGTCTTCGGGGGAATCCTTAAATTGAAAGCGTGGTGGACGTTGGCCGCGGCCGGCGTGGCCGCGGTGGTGGCCTTCGGTACGGGGTTGGCCGTGGGCCTACCGCCGGTCCAGACGGAGAAACCGAGGAGGAACTCCTGGGAGGTCTCGGCCCTGTTCCCCACGCCCGTGATCGGGGCGGGGGTCGCCGTGGTGTTGGATAGGCTGATAGGAGCGTACTGGCCCGTGCTCGGCGTGGTGTCGGGGGTGTTCGCGGCGGTGTTCGTCAAGAACATCGAGAAGGTGTTCCCCCGACCGGATCAGGGGTGAGGAACGCTGCCGACGGCAGCTTTCACGGCGCTGGAAATCGGCGTCGCCGCCGTCATGGCGTGGCTCAATTTCGTTCTTATAGATATACTTATGGGACTCCCGGAGGGCCCGGGCGTCGAGGGAGCCCGTGCGATCGCCGAATCCGTCGAGGAGCGCGGAGGCGACATCTCCGGCGGCTACTTCATGGGCAACATAGTCTGTTCACCCGACGCCTCCGCCGGCACCCTCCTCGCCTCCGTCGGCTACGTCTGCATGGGCATCCCCGGAGGGATCCTAGCGGCGCTCGGCGTGTACATCGGAAACAGACTGTGCGCGGACCCCGGGTACGCCGGTACGACGGGATCCCTCACGGCCACGGCCCTCGTAACCCTGTACGACAAGGTCCTAGGTATGGACCCCACCTGCTTCGTGGCGGGCATGGTGATAGCCATCACCACCCTCCACGGGCTGGACCACCCCAGGGCCTCCAGACTGCTGGGCGATATGGCACGTAGGCTCAACCGGGGGCCGAAAACGTGAGCGTGGCCGCCGAAGCGGTGATAGCGGCCATCGTTATCTTCGCGGCGCTCCGGCTTTTAGTGGCGAGGGACGTCTACGCACAGATGCTCTACCTGAACGTCGTCGGCTTCGGGATCTCCGGCCTCATAGGTCTCACCTGGAGGACGGACATGGGCCTCGTGGCGGCCCTCTGCACCTTCGTGTTCTCTACCCTCGAATCCAACGCTATTGCCTACACGCTGGACAAGGTCAGGAAGATACGGCGGGAGTCCGGAACATGAACTGGCTCCTGACGGCCTCCCTCACGATATGCGGGATAGGGGCTGTGGCCACGGTCCTACGAAGGGACCCTCTGGACAAGTTACCACCGATAGGGCTCATGAAATCCGGCCTGATAGGCGCGGTGGCGGCCGAGGGATACCTCGACGTGGCTGCCGCGGCGGTCGTGCTGGAGGCCGTCGGCACGATCATGTTCTGCGTCTACCTGATCAGGATCGAGGAGGTGAGACGAGGTGAGCGTCCCAGACCCTGAGGTCATAGCGTGCGTCGGAGGGGCCCTATGCGTCCTAGGAACCCTCGGGGCCGCCGTCGGACCCAAGCGGCACGATCCCGTGGTGAAATCCCTGAACCTCGAGGTCGCCGGGGTGGGGATCTGCCTCCTGTTCCTGGCGTTCAACCACATGCTCGCACTACTCACCTACGTGGCCGTAGGAGCCTTCGCGACGCCCATCCTACTAAGGGCAATACTGAGGGTGGAGGCAAGTGGGCGTGATAGAGAGAATATCGAGGGCGTACAACGCGATCAGACGCCCCGATAGCATGGTGTCCGCGTTTTGCCTCATGATGGTGATCATATCCGCGATAGGGCTCTTCCACCACTACAACTACGACAGGAAGCAACTCTACCCGAGGCCCGCCCCACAGGAGCAGATGAAGGCCGGGGACCCCCTCGCCCCCTACGACAGAGGAGGCGTCCCGCTCAAACACCCCGGCATAGTCGTGTCCCAGTACCCGCGGTTCGAGCCCGTCAGGGGATGGATCACGTCCTACCTCACGCCGTTCACGAGGTGGCTGGCTAAACACTCGAAGCACTGCGGCACCACGATCGTCTCCCACCCGGGAGGCATACTCGATGAGATCCTGTACTACACGAGAGGGTTGGATACCATCCTCGAGTCATCCATCATGTTCGCCGCGTTCGTCGTGTTCTCCTGGATCGTCCGCATGAAGACGATCGGCGAGGACAACATGGAACGGGAGAGGGAGTAACGCCCTATGACCGAGATCCTCGTCCCGAAACTCGTCCCCCTGATAACGGTACACCTCTACAAGATAGCCGTGGCCGCGGGCGTAGCCACGGGCCTGATAGCGCTGGCCGACATACTGGCGGACAGGCGTCCCCTGAACAGGCTGACGATGACCGATGCCGTCGAGATAGGGGCCCTCGCCCTGCTCGCCTCGGTCGGAACCGACCTAGCCGAGTGCCTCATCCTACCCGGACTCGTGGTCGGACTCGCGGAGCTGATGGCCACTTCCGAGGCCATCATAGCGAGGTACGCGGGGCCGAAGAGACCCACCTTCGAACCCCTAGACATGGAGGTCCTGAGGACGGCCCCCAAGGCCGTGATGATAGGCCTGGTGGTCTACGGCGCCATCCTCACAGGGTTCACGGGAGGAGCCGTCGCGGGAACGGGGGCCGCGTTCTACCTCATGTGCAGGTACGTCAGGCCCAGGTACGAGGACTGGAAGGGCATGGAATCGATCTCGGGCATAGGTTGGGCCCTATGGGTCGTCGGGTTCTCCACGTTCTTCCTGTCCCCCAGGGACTGGCTGCTGGCCTTGATCCTGTCGGGCACCGGGGGCATACTGGTCAAGGTGGGACCGAAGCTGACCCTCCTGGGTTACGCGATAGGTTACGACGTGCAGGTCAAGGGGGAACGCTGAGGTGTACCCCAGCGGTCAGATCCTGTACTACATCCCCCTGGGCGACATCGTCCCGTACATCAGCACCATCAACGCGGTCATCCTGGCCCTCCTCCTCGCCGTCCTAGCCCTCCCCATATTCAGCAACACCGACATCTACGTCGAGGTCGACCACAAGATCCCCAGGATCAAGGCCAAGATAGTCATGCCCAGGGAGGACAAGATCAAGGCCGCTCTGGCCCTCGGCTCCACCATGGCCGCCGCCGGCGTGGTCACAACGGGAGACGTGTTCAACTTCACCCTGTTCCTATCCCTCCTCGGCATCTGCAACATGGGCCTTATCGGCACCACCGTGGGAGACGAGTTCGCCCTCGAGTGCGCGTTCAACTACGGTCTCATGTGCCTGATAGCCGGATTACCCCTCTTCGGTGGCGCCGCCCTCATCCTGGCGGGGACGGGCACCCTCAGCCTCCACCAACTCATGCACATGCCACCCGGGGCCGGCGGTTGGGCGATGGAGTACGGTAAGATCCTACTCACCGCCGGGGTCGTGGGCGAGGCCGGCGTCGGACCCTTCTACGCGGTCAAGGTGGACTCGTTCAGACGGATATGGGGCAGGTACGCCTTCGTGATCCACCTCACCACGCTACTCACCTTCTCCAGGTACCTCGAGATACTCGCCTCCTTACCCTAGGGGGTAACTTCCGTGGGCAAGGCGCTGAAGGTGACCGCCGTCGCCCTGGCCGTCGCCTGGGACGCCGCCCTCACATGGGTGGATGAGACGTACCCGGCGGTCGTTGACGCTCACTACGGCCTCTTCTCGACCCTAACGATCCTCGCGATAGCCTACACGATCTTCGCGATAGGATGGGCCGCGTCCCCACGCTCCGAGCGCAGGAACAGGGCCCCCTTCCTGGGGTACTGAGCCTTGATCGTGATCGACACGTTCGTAGGAGTGACCGAGGCCTTCCTCGTGGGCTCGATCTACCTCGGTCTGCACAGGAAGATAATGGCCAGGATACAGAGGAGGCCCGGTCCCCCCATCATCCAAGAACTCCTCCACACCCTCAAGTTCCTGTTCAAGGAGGGCTACGCCCCGATCACGTCGGCGGAGTTCCTCTACTGGATGGTACCCGTGTTCAACGTGATAGTGTGGTCCTCCGCCGTGACCATAGCCGCCGTGTACAGGGGTAACCTCCTCCCGTTCTTCGCGTTCTACGCCGCGTACAAGGTACTCTCCCACGGTGCCGGTGTGTCCTCGGGATCCACGTACACCAAGATAGGCGGTGTCAGGCACGCCATCATGCCGGCCGGAGAACTAGCCCTCGCGTGCTCCCTCATCTCCGCGTACTTCGTCACCGGTCACATGGACGTGTCCGGGATCCTCGCCTGGGAGAAAACACACGGGGCCCTGTGGAGGTACATCCCGTTCTCCACCCTGGCGTTCTTCACCCTCCTATGGATAGACTCACCCCACTCGCCCCTCGACCCATCCAAAGGCTACGACATAGTGGAGGGATACCTCACGGAGTACCCCGGCTTCCTCAGATCCCTCATGTACACCTCAGAAGCAATCAAGTACTTCTGCGAACTGTGGGTATTCCAAGCCGTGTTCCTCGGGATATCTGATCCAGTAGTGCACATGTTCGTAATGGGAGGACTAACCGCTATACTGGCTACATTATGCGCCTTAACGCCGATATTAACCCCATATCAGGCGGTAGGAGTACACGTAACTGTAGCGGGATTGATGTTCTTGGACACGCTCGTCCCCAAACCCTGGATCTAGGGGGAAGGAGACCCTGAGGCCCCACACCCTCGTGATCGGCGCCTCGGTGTGCGCCCTGGGCGTCATGTTCCTCCTGGAACACGCCACCCCCGCGGAGATCGGGGGAGCCATCGTCGTGATAGTGGCCGGACTGGTGACGGCGTGCTGGAAGTGCGAGAAAGCCCTCCACGTGACCGAGGAGACCCTGGTACCCGCCGCGATCCTCCTCCTATTCGCCACCTGGCTCCTACTCGCCAGGGCGGGTCACCCATGATAGCGGAGGCCGGATGGAGGTTCTTCCTGGACTGCACGATAACAGGGGTGTTCACGACGTTCATCCTCGGCTCCATCTTGGGCCTGGAGTACAGTTACAAGGCGTACCCCGCCCCGTACAGGGAGAGGGTCATCGACCCGATAGCCCTCCCCGTGTCCGTCCTGGGATGGGCCCTGATCGGATACGCGGCCGCCAAGGCGGAGGCGGGGCCCGCACTCGTCGGCGCCTTCATGGCCGGCTTCGCCCTCAACATGAGGCCCGGTTACGGGAGGATCGAAACGGCCCTCGGGATAGCCGCCGCAGTACTCGCTTACCTCGTCACCACGGGGGTCCTCCGTTGATACTCCGCCCCCTGACCCGCAGGAAGGACATCACCGAGGAAGACCTACAAGAGATGTACGCCGAGGACCCCGAGGTCGTCCTCAAGGTCAAGAGATGGATCCTCAAGAGCTACGCTTACGACCGCGACATCGTCCGCTACCTGGCCGATCTCCTAGACGTGGACGAGGACAGGGTCCTCACGGCGCTGTCCAAAGCCAGATCGTGCACGGCCCTCTACGGTCTTCACTGCGAGGTGGAGCAGGCGAGACGCATCGTGGACGCGTTCGACGACGACGTCCTGAAGGCCCTGGTCCTCCTCGACGTGATATCGGAGGGTGAGCTATCCAGGATCCTCGGCGTGGAACTCCTCGACCTCAGGGACCGCGGTCCCATCGAGATCGATAGGGAGTTCCTGATCAGATTCCTCAACCGCCTCCAAAGGAAGGGTGTGATCTGAGCTTTGGTTTGCTGTCTCCTCAAGAAGTTAAAAGGACTGATAAGATCTAGGTCCATTCACGTATCCGTAGTGAACACTGGAGGATGCAATGGATGTGATATAGAGATATTAGCATGCTTCACATACAGATACGACCTAGAGCAATATGGGATATACTACCACAACAATCCCAGGAAAACGGATGTGCTCATAGTTACGGGTCCCGTGACGGAGCAGTGGAAGGACAAGCTACCGAAACTCTACGACAAGGTACCCGAACCGAAGGCCGTGGTGGCCGTCGGATCGTGCGCGTGTTCGGGCGGGATATTCAACCAGGACGGGGGCCGCGTGGGGGGAGGCGCCGCCGAGTTCATCCCCGTGGACGCTGAGGTCCCCGGGTGTCCCCCGAGACCCGACGAGATAGTGAAGGCCGTGGTGGAGGTCCTCCCGACCTTCTTCAGGCGCTGGGAGTTCGAGAGGGGTGGGGGCGATGGCCGATAAAGCCCCGCGCGGCGTCACCGTGATAGACCTGGACACGGGCGAGGAGAAGCCCATCTCCCACCACGTTCCCGTCGGCCCCCACCACCCGATCCTGAAGGAGCCACTCAGGATCAAGCTGGCCATCCGAGGCGAGGAAGTCGTCGACTGCAAGGTCGAGATGGGCTACTGCCACCGTGGCATCGAGAAGATAATGGAGGGCATGCCGTGGCAGAAGGCCGCGTTCCTCGCCGAACGCGTCTGCGGTATATGCTCCCACGCCCACAACATGTGCTTCATCGGAGCCGTCGAATCCGTGTCCGAGGGCGAACCGGCCAGGAGAGGCCTTTTCCTCCGCTACATCGTCCAGGAGCTCGATAGGATTCAATCCCACCTCATAGCCAACGCCGCCTACTTCTACTCGATCGAGCACGAGACCATGTTCGTGTGGAACATGAACACCAGGGAACGCGTCCTGGACTGCATCGAGAAGATAACGGGCAACAGGATCCTCACGGGCTGGAACGTCGTCGGCGGGGTCAGACTCGACGTCGACGAGGACACGCTCAACGAGGTGATCGAGGTCCTCGAGGAGAAGGTCGTGCCCGACGTCGAGACCTACAGGAAGATCGCGTCCAACGATCCCTTCATCAAGATGAGGTCCAGAGGCGTCGGCGTGATCACGGAAGACATGATCCGCAGGTACAGGGTCGTGGGGCCCCAGGCTAGAGCCTCGGGCGTGGCCCAGGACATCAGAACGATCGAGCCCGTGTACCCGGAGGTGGGCTTCAGGCCGATAACGCGCGACCACGGCGACAACCTGGACAGGATCCTCGTGAGGTACGACGAGGTCCTCCAGTCCGTGGAACTCATCGAAAGGATGGTGGAGGAGCTACCCAGGGGCGATCACAGGGTCGAGATGAAGGTCGAGGGAGGCCACGTCGTGAACAGGACGGAAGCCCCCAGGGGCGAGCTGGTCTACGATATGGAGATCTCGAGGGGAGGGGTCGTCAAGAAGGCGACCATCCGAACGCCCTCCGTCCCCAACATCAGGGTCCTGGAGGCCATAGCGCCGGGCGCCCCCAGCGTGGCGGACGCCGTGGCCGCGTACGCCAGCCTCGATCCGTGCGTGGCCTGCAACGAGAGGTTCATCGTCATCGATCGGGACAAGGACGAGATCGTGTTCTCAGGCAAGGCCCGGGAGGTGCTCCGGGCATGTCGTTCCAAGACTTCCTGAACCACATCCTTTCGAGGGAAGGCGTTCGAAGACTCTTGGACGCTCATTCTTCGAAGAAATACACGGTCAAACCGAGACGGTTCAGGAACTTCCCCACCATAGACCTGGAGAAGTGCGTCGTGTGCGGAGCCTGCGCCGACGCCTGCCCCGTCGGCCCCTCCGACGGGAAACCACCCGCGCTCGAAATGACCGACAAAGGCCCCGTTCTCCACGAGGATAGATGCATCAGGTGCGGGCTATGCGCCGAGGTATGCCCCGTCTCCGCGATACAGGTGGGGACGCTCCACGAGGAGAGAGAGGAGGTCGTCAAACCCCCGAAGCCCGCCGAGATCGCCGTCGACCCGGACCTTTGCATAGGATGCGGCAGGTGCGAGCGGGTCTGTCCATCCGACGCCATCCACGTCATCGACGGGACCGCGGAGGTCGACCGCGAATCGTGCGTACTGTGCGAGGCCTGCATCGACGCGTGCCCGGTGGCCGGGGCCATCAAACTGCTCCCGATGGACGTGGAGGAACTGCGTAGGTGCTGGACCAAGATAGTCGACACCAAGAGGAGGGAGGTAGGATCCCGATGAACGAAAGCCTCCACTTCAGGTTCGACGACAGGCTCAGGAACCTACGCTTCAACGTGAGCGTCGTCGAGAACCCGGACGAGTGTGTCGGTTGCGGGCTCTGCGAGGAATCCTGTCCGGTAGGCGCCATCGAGGTCACGGACGAAGGCGTCGAGGTCGACGAGATCGTCTGCGTCGGGTGCTCCACCTGCGTACAGGTCTGCCCCAGAGACGTCCTGAGGTTCTACGAGGTCAGGTTCGAGGAGGGAGAGCCCGTCCTCTCCCCTGTGTACGTTCCGAAGGCGGAGCTGGACGTCAGGTACATCGGGGTCGACATCAAAACGTGCGAAACGTGCGACGAGAAGCCCTGCGTGGAGGCCTGCCCCTCCGGCGTCATGAAGGGTATCGTCGAGGAGAGGAGGATCAGAATCGAGGACTGCACGGGATGCCTCGAGTGCTTACGGGTCTGCCCGTACGGTGCCGTCGACATAGAGCTCGAGCCCGTGGGGGTGACCCGACGGGAGCCCCCGAGGTTCAGGGAGGAACTCTGCGTCGGGTGCGACGAGTGCAGGAGGAGGTGCCCGACCGGGGCCGTGGAGGGCCTACTCAGACGGGGCGAAGCGGGCACCGGGTGCCTCGGGTGCTACACCTGCGTGGCCTACTGTCCAACGGAGGCCCTCAAGCGACCCGACGTGGGTCCCCAACCCAGGGAGACCGAGCTCGTCTACCAGATAGACCCGGACAGGTGCATCGGGTGCAGGGTCTGCGCCGAGGCGTGTCCCGTCGACGCGATCGTGATAGAGGAGATCAGCAAGATGCCCGTCATCTCACCGTCCGCCTGCGTTAGGTGCGGGATATGCGCCGAGGCGTGTCCCGTGGAGGCGATAGAGGAGGTACCGACCGAGGAGGCCGAGGCCCTCGGTAGGAGGATAGAGGTCGTGGACGCGCTCCTAGGGGTCGTGTGGGACAGGGCCTACGAGGCCGCCCTGAAGGTCCCGCTGACCGAGAGGAAGGCGCGCGCCAGGATCGAGGCCATGGAAGAGGCGCTGGAGGAGGCCCTCGAGGCCGAGAGGATCCGACGCCTCGTCGAGGTTGAGACGCGGGACGCGCTCACGGAGCTCCTCAAGGAGGTGAGGGAAGTTGCCGAAGACCTCGTGCTGGGAGGAGGTAAGGGTCGTCAGGGTCGTGGGTAGGCTCTGCACCGGATGCGGCGTTTGCGCGCGTGAATGTCCCGTGGACGCCATCACGATCGACGACGTCGCCGAGATATCGGAGGAACGCTGCGTGTTCTGCGGTAGATGCGCCGAGGTCTGTCCGTTCGACGCCGTGCTGTTCGGGATCTCGAGGTGGAAGGACGGTCCAACGGTCCACACGGGTAGGTTGGATCTGATACCGCGGATAGACGAGTCCAAGTGCGTGGGATGCCTAGCCTGCGCCTCGGAATGCCCGGTGGACGCCCTCTCCGGGAACAAAGGTTCACCGCCAGTACTCGAGGAGGATTCCTGCATAGGGTGCGGCGCGTGTTCCCGTGTCTGTCCCGCTCGAGCCATCCGCATGGTCGAAAGGGGGTGATCTCGGTTGAAGCTCGAGTTGGACGTCGAGGAGATCGTGGATGAAGTCCTCCGGAGGGTCCCCGACGCGGAGGAGAAGGATGTCCTCGAAGCGGTCCGTGAATTACCCGAACTCGAGAGGGAGTTCGTGGTCATCGACCCGGACAGATGCGTCGGATGCAAAACGTGCTACGAAGAGTGCCCCGTGAACGCGCTCTCCGAACCTTCCCACCTGCAGGCCCCCGATGTCGACGATGACGCGTGTGTCTGGTGTAGGATCTGCGCCAAGTCCTGTCCCGTGGACGCGATCCACATCGTGAAGGCGGTGGCCAAACCCTCCCCCGACGGTATCGAGGTGGAGCTGGAAGAGGTGGACGTGGTGCGTAGGAAGTTCGTCCTCAGGAGCGCTTACATGGACGGGGAAAAGTGCGTCGCCTGCAGGTTGTGCGAACAGGTGTGTCCCGTCGACGCTCCAAACGTTGACGAGCTGAAGATCGACGAAGATAGGTGCATAGGGTGCAAGGCCTGCGAGCACGCGTGTCCGGTGGACGCGATCACCATCGAGAGAAGCCTCTCACCCCCGGAGTTCGAGAGAGAGGTCGAGGTGGATCCGGAGAAGTGCATTGGATGCGGTGTCTGTAAGGAGGTGTGTCCCGTGAACGCCATCGAGATGAAGGAAGACGTTGCGGTGATAGATTACGGTGTTTGCATAAGATGTGGTGAGTGCGGCAGGAACTGCCCGACGGCGGCTATAGAGGTTAGGGAGGGTGAGGATTGAGGGTTGAAATGTGGTGTACCAGGGAGTACCCTTCGGTTCACCCTGATGATTCCTTGGAGGAAGCCGTGAGAGAAATGGGGAGGTACTCCGAATACACCGTTGTTGTGGAGGATGATGGCACGCTGGTAGGCCTCGCCACGGCGCTGGACGTGGCCAACGGTCTCATCCGTGGGATAGGGTCCGTGGTGGAGGTATCCCGCGACCCGGAGTACGTGCGACGGGACGATCCCATCACCGAGGCCGTCAGGCTCCTCATGAACAGCGAGCTGACGCTCCTCCCTGTCGTGGAGGAGGGAAAGGTGATCGGCGCGGTGACGCTTAGGACGATAGTGAAGTTGATGTCCGACCTGTACGACACGCCCGTGGAGGATCTCCTCAGGACGATCCAGGAGAGCGTCCCGGGGATAACCTGGGAGGAGTTCATCGAAGCCGCCGCGGACGTGTTCAACAGACAAACCGGGCGTAACGAGACCCCGGAGGAGTTCGAGAGCAAGCTGAAGGACAGGACGTTCGGTTACGTGTTGTGGCTCCTGGGTGGGATAGAGAACCTGTTCGTTTACCTGTTCAAGCTGGGGGAAACCGTGGTCGCGAGAAGGGTCGCGAAGAGGAGGAGGGAGTTCAGGGGTTCCTCCGGCTGACGCCCCCTATCAAAAGTTAAAAATCTCGTAACGTTACGGTTCCTGTAACGGGGGATGGAGTTGGAGGAGGACATCGCCGTCCTCACGCAGTCGAGGCTCGATAGGGTGGCCAGAAGCAGACCCAGGGGGGATCTGTGGGAGTTCCTCAAGAGAGCGTACGAGAAGGGCGTCAAGGTCGACGCGGGCCACCTGATAATCCTATCGGTACTCGAGGAGGCCAACAGGCTCCTGGAGCAGCTGTCGAAGACCGTGGGTGAGAAAAGGGCCAAGCAGATCCTCAAGGAAGCCGGCATCTACACCAAAACGGGCAACTACGTGAGCGGTGAGCTCCTGAAGGAGTACATAAACCGTGAGAGCCGCGTCGCCGTGCACAACAGGATAAACGATCTCAGGAAGCTCGGGTTCAAGATAGACGGGAAACCCGGGCCCGATGGAGGATACGCCCTGGTCCAGGTTCCAGATTGGTACCGCAAGAGCGAGGGCATCTAGCCCAATACCTCGATGTCCCCTATCCTCTCCACCCTACCGCGCAACGGACCCACGACCCTCTCGCTGACCTCGACGTACATCTCGACGCCATCCTCCCTCCAGGTCTCATCCAACACCTTACCCACCTCGTGGAGGAAAGACCTGAGGCGCATGGACTCGGGCTCCGTGACGGGCAGGTACACCCTGACGTTCCTCCAGTACCTGGACAGCTCCGACCTCAACACGTCCTTGAGATCCTCCAAGCCCTCCCCCGTCTTGGCCGAGACCACCACGGGGTTGGACACGTACCCCTCCAACTCCTCGGCCAGCTCCCTCGCCCTCTCGAACCCCACTAGATCCGCCTTGTTCAACGCCGTCACCGTGGGCCCGTCCGCGCCTATCTCCTCGAGCACCCTGTGGCACACCGTGATCTTCCTCTCTATCTCGTCCAGCGGATCGCTCACGTCCACGACCAGGAGCACGAGATCCGCCTCGGAGGTCTCCTCCAGGGTCGACTTGAACGACTCTATGAGCCAGGGCGGCAGGTCATCGACGAACCCGACCGTGTCAGTGAGGAGGACCTTGTGCCCGTCCAGGTCCACGGCCTTCGTTTTAGTGTCCAACGTGGAGAACATCATCTCATCCACGGGAACCTCGGCGTCGGAGAGGGCGTTCATCAGCGTGCTCTTACCGGCGCAGGTGTACCCCGCCAGGGTGATCAGCTCGAACCCCAGCCTGTGACGGTGCTTACGCTTGAGCTCCCTATCCTTGGAGATCTTCTCGAGCTTCCTCTCTATCCTCGCGATCTTCCTCCTGATCATCTCCTCGTACTTGTGGGCCTCGTACTTACCCAATCCCCTGAAACCGGGCCTCTCCTCCTTCTTCGCCAGGTTCACCATCTCCCTCGCCTTGGGGAGCAGATACCTCAGCTCCGCCAACTTGACCTGAAGCTTGGCCTCCCTGGTCCTGGCCCGCCTCGCGAATATCTCGAGTATCAACTTGAACCTGTCGATCACGGGGACCCCTAACTCACCCGCGAGGTTGAACGCCTGGACGGGCGTGAGTTCGTTCCCGAAGACGACGACCTCGGCCTTCCCATCCTTTACCCTCCTCGCTACCTCCTCGACCTTACCCCTACCTATGTGGTACCTGGGATCCTCCCTCCTGGCCTGAACAACGGTATCCACTACCTCGTACCCGGCCGACACCGCCAACTCCTCGAGCTCGTCCGTTCTAACCGGTTCACCGGGGTCGACCCTCTCAACCAGGACCGCACGTCGGCGTCGCCGAGCCAAGCCCCTGCATTACCCCTCTGTACACGTTGTACGCCAACTTGTGCGCCATGTCCACGAGTTCCCGCTCCGCCACGGTCTCCGCGTAGCGGAACGGCGCGCCCAACAGAGCCTCCACCTTCCACTCGGGTTCCCCGAAGAACTCTCCCTTCTCCGCCACCACCACGAACTCGTCCCGCGTTTTGACCCCGTTGAGGGCCCGGGACACCTCTTCCACCACGGTATGGAACCTCGGCGGTTCCTCCGTCCTAACCACGGACACGTTCACATCGAGGATGGAGAAAACGTTGAAACCATCGACTTCAGCCGAGACGCAGGCCGTCACGCGGTTGTAGTAACCGTCCTCCTCCGCGTGACGGCCGGACATATCCACACCGACCACGTTTATGCGGGACTCCAGATTAGTCCCCCCATCCGACGGTGGGGAGGGACCGTTGCTCTACCTCGTGGTGAGATCCGATTCGTACGATAAAATCCTCACGGCTCTCGCCGACGTCGAGAGATACGCCGGTATTAAAATCCTGGGTAAACCCCGTGTACTCGACCCTGAGGTCGCGGATAGGATAGTGGAGGAAGTGATGGAGGAACCACCGAAGAAAAGATACAGAGCGGCCGCCGTAGCGCAGGTGGATGGGGAACCACCGGAGGTTATATCCAGGATCTCCGAGATACACCCTCCGGCCCACGTGATAGTGGTCACACCTAGACACGGTGACGTTTACCACGGGTTGAAGAGGAGGTTCCCCAAGCTGGGGGAGCTCCGAGGGTACCACTCCCCCAAAACGGCGGAGGAATCCGAATGACCGGGGTTCCGCGGGCCCTCGCCAGGGCGTTCCCCGACGAGGTCGAGTACCACAGGGACGATCCCACGGTGATCACGACACCCACGGAGAGGATTCTCGTTCCCACACCCATCCGAGCGGTGGTTAGGATCCTGAAGGAGATCGACCCGGAGCCGACGTTCAACGTCGTTGACCTCGGGTGCGGGGACGGGAGGTTCGTCATCGCCGCCGCGTACCTGTACGGGTGTACCGGGGTGGGGGTGGATATCAGGCCCGACGTGCTGAAGGTAGCCAGGAACAAGGCCGAGGAGCTGGGGGTCGGCGACAGGGTGGAATTCATCGAAGAGGACGTGAGGAACGTGAACCCTGAAGACCTCAACCCGGACGTCGTGTACATGTACCTCATGCCTTCCCTGTTAGCGGAGATCAGGGACGATCTACTGAAGGCCGACGCCCTGGTGATATCGAACCTGTTCCCGGTACCCGGGCTCCGCGCCGATCGCGAGATAAGGCTCGACGAGTTCAGGAAAGCTTACGTATACGATCTGCGGGGATGACCGGATGAGGCTGCTGTTGGAGGCGGTGGAGCGGTTCAAGAGAAGCGATGAGATCACACCCAAGCTCATCCCGTTACCCCCGCTCGAACCCAGACACGACAGAGCAGTCGAGGTGGCCTCGGGCGCCAAACTCGTCGAGGAGGCCCTGGAGGTGAGGGACGCCGTGCGCGAGGGCGATCGCGATCATCTACTCGAGGAACTCGGCGACCTGCTGATCGAGATTGAGGCGTTCATGACTGCCCACGGTATCGATCCCGAGGATGTTATCGAGATACAGAAAAGGAAACAGAAGGAACTAGGTCAGGTGAGGTAACATGAACGTGATGGCAATAGATTTGGGGACCGAGGTCATATCGGTAGTCGTTGGTAAACTTAAAGGTAACGATATGGTAGTTAAGGGTCACGCTGAATCTTACATAATGGATCCGACGATAATGGATAGAGGTAACGTGAAGTACGTAAAAGGAGTGAGTAATGTCTTAAAAAGTACCGTCAAAAGAGCGCTATCTGAGGCTAAGTTAACGATGGACCAAGTGAAAGGCGTAGGTTTATCAATGACTGGAGATAAGTTTAACATGGTGGAAACAGAAGTTCAAATAGGCTCATCCGATGAACTCAGCGTCGACGACATAGGGTACGCGCTGGCCGACTTCATAAACCCCGAACCCGACAACTGGCCCGTCAGCGTAGACGTCCTCGATGTCGAGGTGGACGGCACCAGCGTGGATCCCAGGGAACTGGGCCTCCCCTACCCGGAAGGTCTCCTCGGGGCCAGGGTATCCTCCCTGAACATAAGGGCCGTCATTTCCTACACGAAACTCGGCATCCACAACAACCTGGAGAGGATAGCCCGACTACTAAACTCCAGACTCATCACGATATCCGTGGAGCCCCTGGCCGTGGCCAAAGCCCTGAGAGAATACAAGATAGAGGACTGCCTGCTCATAGACTCCGGAGGAGGAACCACCGATATCTCGGTGGTTCAGAACTCGTTCGTCGAAACCTGCGAGTCGATAAAGGTTGGAGGTCGCGACTTCACGCTTAGCATAGCTAACGACTTGGGATTAACGTACGACGAGGCAGAAGAAGTTAAGAAAAAGATAAACTCTCCGATCGCTGATAAAGTCTTAAACAGATTTGGATTAACTAGAGAACAAGTTTTAGAATGCATAGAAGAGGTTGCCGATTACGTGAAAGATATAGTTAGATCCGCGATAAAAGGGATAATAAGAGAGATGAACATCGAGGCCCCTGAGCGCGTTGAACTCTACGGTGGCAACACGCTCCTAGATCAAGCCGAGACCGCCATCAGGGAGGCCGTCATGGACGCTTACAGGGATTACCTCGGTATGATCCCCCACGTCGAGATGCTGGAAGCCAACAGGATACCCCACATCGGGAAGCAGCTCACCGGCCCGATGCGCGTGGTATCGATATCGGTGCTCAAGGACACCCTGCTATCCGTGCACTGCGGCGGGAAGAAGGTGAGGGTGGAAATAGACGAACTGAGAGCCCCCGAGGGCCGGTACGTCCTCGAGGCGAGCGGCGTCGTGGAGGACGTGGCCAGGATACCGCAGCGGGGTAACCTGAAGGAGACCCTCATCAACTTCCTCAAGGAGATACTCCTGATGGAATCCGCGGGCAGCGTCGTGGAACTCACCGCGGAGGCCTACGCGGGCACCGTTAAGCTGGACTTCGAAGGCATGGACACGGCCAACGTGGACGGCGTGAGGATAACGGTGGAAGGATCGAGGACGTTCGACGACGTGGACAGGTTCCCGAAGGAGTACAAGATACTTCAAGTCAAGGAGATGGGGCCGATACTGCTCCCCGTCGACGAGTTCCAGGCCGTCGAGGGTGGAGTAAGTGAAACGGCAGGCGACGTTGGTGGCGTTGAGGGAGGGCTGGACGATACCGGAAGTGATCAGGCTGGTCAAGAGGGCACGTAACGACGTCATAATCATAATAGGAGACATAGATGAAACCAACAAGAAGGTGATAGACGAACTGTGTAGACGGCTAGGAAAGTACGTCCTGTTCGGGGAAGAATATGTATCCAAATTTGAGATAACCGAAAAATTCGAAACAGAAGAGTTTCAAAAACCATCGGGCAAGTGCGACGTGGCCATCATGTACGAGGACACCCCTCCCCCCAACGTCGACATGCTCGTGGACGTGCCCGTGGACTCCGAAACGGCCGAAGAAGTCATGAAGAGGCTCGACGACTACTTCAAGAGCGTCCGCGAGTTCGAAAGAGGCATCAAGGCAAAGCTCTACGTGGTGGTGGACGAAGACAGGCTCAAGGTATACGCGTCCAGGGCCCATAGGAACGATGAGGACGTGATCAAGTTCTGCGTGGAAGTCCTGGAGGAGACCGTTAGGAAGAGGAAGGAACTGAAGAAGAACCGCGTCAAGATCTTCCTAGCCGTGGTGGCCGTGGCGACGCTGGCCGCAGTCTTGGTGGTACTCCACGTCCCGTTCAGCCTTTCCTCACCTCGATAACGTCACCGAGGGTGAGACCTCCCGAGGACGATCCACCACCGAAATCCTCCGCTTCCACCCTCTCGAGTAGCTTCACGTCCAAGATCCTTTCGAGCTTCCTGGCCAACCTAAGATCAGGCTCCATCCTCCCGGTCTCTATCCTCCTGACCACGGACACCTTCTCACCCAACTCCCTGGCTAGATCCTCCCTGGACATCCCCAACCGCTCACGGGCTTCCCTAACCCTATCCGGGTAGTCGGGGACGAGCTCCCACTCCTCCTTGAACGGATCGAAACCCGAGGGCGCTCCCCTCCTGGCGGGTCTCGCTGAACCACGCCTCGGAGCACGCCCCGGTCTCCGCCGGACGCCCGAGGGCCTCTCACGACTCGGGGTCGTGACCTCCTTACCGAACTTGGCGCACTCCTCACACACGCGGAGCTTGGAACCCTCTACCACCACGGTCTTTCCTCCACCCTCGATGGGCCTACCGCAGATTTCGCAGCGCTCGCTCATTCGATCGGAACACCCCTCGGAAAGGGATGCCCTGGATCCACCCGATCGAGTCGGAAATAAACCCCACGATCCCCGACACCCGAGGGAACGGCCCCGTGGCGGTACCCGTACTGAAGGGAAGGACCGTACGAGGCGAGGGAGAGGTAGAAGGAGAGGTAATCCACGTAACGCATCCCGATCGTATCACCGAAATACAGGAAGGACACGTCGTCTTCACTCAAGACCTCGGAGGAGGATACGACACGTACCCGGACGTGATGGGAGCCGTCGCTATAGTATGCACGGGTGAAGTGAGAACCCTCAATGAAGACGCTGAAATCCCGGTGATCGCCGAAGCCAAACCCATCGACGAGAAGGCTAAGGAATACCTCGTGGAACCCGAGATACCACCTGGCGCTCCACATCATGGAGAAGAATCCGAACACCTGATGCCTCCCGAAGGATCCAAGGTCAGGGTCAACCTCGACGAAGGTGTGGTCTATCTACTGGAGGAATGAAACCATGAGGGCCGATGAGGCCCTCCTCCGCCTTCACGACGTGATCGAAGACGACGACAAGATCGTCGTAGATCTAGGCGACAACACGATCGCCGTGGCCAGGGCCGGCCTCGACACCCACGGCGGGACCGGAGCCCTCGGAGGCGCGATGGCGATAGCGCTGGGCCACTGCGTCAAGTCCGATGGAACCGTTTACTGCGTGATCGGGGACGGCGGGTTCTTCATGCATCTTCACACCCTGGCGACCGTGGCTCAAAACGTGGAGAAGTTCGACAACCTCGTGATACTCGTGATCACCGACTCCTCGTGGGGGATGACCGGAGGGCAACCCAACCCGGCCTCCAAGGTTTCCCCGGCCGACGTCGCCGCCTCCATGGGATTGGACTCGGAGGTCGTGGAGGACCCGGACGATCTCCCGAACGCCGTATCAGAGGTCGACCCGCCCGCCGTGATCGAACTCAGGTGCGAAAAGATCGGTTTCCTATGACGTAAAAGCCGGTCACCCCCGAAACGCCGGGGGTGACCCGTTGAAGAGGTGGATGGCACTCCTCACGGCGCTCGCCGTGCTCCTGGAGCCCATAGCCGCGATCAAAGTGGCCGTCTTCGCACCGAGGGACGCCGAACCCACGTGCGTCAAAGTCATCGAGGACCTTCTCAAGCGTAACGGCGTACAGGTGGTGGAGGTGAAAGGCAAGGACGTCAGCAACGGCGCCCTGATGAAGGGTGGTAAGCCGGCGTTCGATGCCTTCATCATGCCGGGCGGATCGTACGCCGACAGGATGCTGGCCAGGATCCACTTCATCGACGCCCTCAAGAGGTACCTCGAAGCGGGAGGTCGGGTGGTGGGTATCTGCGCCGGCGCCGTGGTCCTCGTGAAGTCGGGGATCGTGAAGGGGGAGGTAGTGGAGCTGGGCAAAGGGATAGGGAAGGTGACCGTCAAAGTGGTCGATGAGAACTCACCGATCACCAAGGGATTACCGCGCACGTTCACCATGTGGTACCTCAACGGTCCCGTTATGAAATCCAAGGGCGCGGAAACCGTAGCCGTGTACGCCGGAGGCAAGATCGGTCAGGGCGACGCCGTGCTCGTGCAGAAGGTCGGCAACGGGACCGCCGTCGCCATAGGACCCCACTGTCACGACCCACAGGGTAACGTCGATCCGACGGCCGCCAAGCTCGTCCTCAACGCCGTCGGGATCCAGGGGGCGAAGACGACGGTGGGGAGTGCGAAGCCGGCACCACAGGGGGGACACGGTGGGTACGGCGTCCCGGTGAGCCTCGGGGTCGTGCTGGCGGGGATGGCCCTGCTAGGGGCGGCCGCGATGGCGAGGCGTCAACCGTAGCGCTCCCGAAGCTCTTCCACGATCCCAGAGATCTTCTCCACCACGCTCTCGACGATCTTCTTCCCTTTCTCCGGGCTGGCCACGGTAGCGTCGCCCTTGACCCCTGTCTCGGATATCTCGTGGAAATCGGGGTACTCCCACACCTCGGTCGGCCTCCCGTCCCTCACGACTTCTCCCTCCTTGACGAGTTCCGGGAACAGGTACATCGCGACGGACGTTTCCAGCTCGTCCGCGTGGCCTCCCCAGTCCGTTTCCAACACGTCGGTAGGAGCCAACTTCCACCAGCTGACCCAGTGGAACCTCTCCTCTTCCTCGGTCACAGCACCGAGGGCGGGTTCGTTCCCGCCGTGACCGTTCACCACGAACGTGCAGAGGGCTCCGTGATACAGCAACGATCTGTGGATATCCCTCAGCAGTTCGATCATGGTCTCCGTCCTCAGGCTCACGGTGGCGGGGAATCCCATGTGGTGTTTGGAGACCCCGTACGGAACCGCCGGGTACAGCGGGGCACCCGTCTCCTCCGAGACCCGCAGGGCTATCTCGGTCGCTATCATGTGGTCGGTACCCAGAGGGAGGTGGGGCCCGTGCTGCTCCGTGCTTCCCACCGGAACGAGCACGACGTCACCCTCGACGTCGACCTCGGGGTACGGTAGTTCCCAAGCCTTCACACTGAGACCCCCGTGTACGCCGGGTTGAGCGGTACACGTCGGGTGAAGGGGACGAATAAGGGCGCCCCGTAGCCCGCGCGGGGCGCCCGAGGTTGAGGTTCAAGACGGGAACCCTCGTGGTCTTCTTCGTGCTCACGGCCCTCATGGCGTACGGGGCTTTTCACCTCAAGGTCGAAGTCGACCAGACGAAATACCTCCCGTCCGACTTCGAGTCGGTCAAGTGGAAGAAGGTCGTGGAGAAGGAGCTCGGAGGATCCACCAAGACGTTGATAGTCGTGGTCGAAGCGAACGACGTGACGAAGAAGGACGTCCTCAACTACATGAACAAGGTCGAGAAGGACCTCAAGAAGAAGCCCTACGTCAAATCCGTCAGAGGAGCGCCCGACGTACTGAAACAAGGTCCCCAGGTGCCGCCCCAACTCCTGCTACTCCAGCCCGGGATAAGGGAGATCCTCGAGGCGAAGAAGTCGATGGAGTCGATGTTCGTCAGCCCCGACCACAAGGTGGCCCTGATAACCGTCCAGCTGAAGGGCAACGCCGATTACAAGAAGGTGGTCCCCGAGGTCAGGAAGGTCCTGCACCGGAACGAGCCGCACGACGTCAAGTTCGCCGACGTCACCGGACCCCCCGCCGTGAACTACGACTTTTACAGGGCGTTCCTAGGAGACCTCCCGCTGATAACGGCCGTCGTGGCCGCGGCGGTCGCCGTGATACTGGCCATCGACTTCAGGAGATGGTGGGCGCCGGTACTGGGGCTCACCGTCATCCTGTCCGCCGTCGCGTGGGTTCTCGGCGGCATGTACTGGCTCGGCGTCACCCCGTTCTACGGAGCCGTACTGCTGACGGTGGTCCTGGTACTGGGAGTGGGTATCGACTACGTCATCTTCTGCCTCACGAGGTTCAAGGAGGAATACGACGTCGAGGGTCGCTCCAAGGGGGAAGCCATCAAGCGGGCGTTCTCGAGGGCCGGCAAGGCCGTCGCCATAACCGGGTTCACGGCCACCGCGGGCTTCGCCGCCCTGTGCACGTCGAAGTTCGGCATGATAGCCCAGATAGGCGCGACGATAGTGGCCGGTATCCTCGCCGCGATGACCCTCACCATCTTCGTACTACCGAGCCTGCTGGCCGTCACCCCGACTAGAAGACACCCGACCGCCGCCAAGAGTCACGAGAAGTGGTCGTTCCTGGCGATCCCGGCCAAGAAGCCCCTACCCTTCATCCTGGCCCTGGTCGTTCTCACGGGCTTCCTAGGATACGCGGCCGCCGGAGTCAAGCCCGAGGTCAACATCGAGAAGTTCCTGGGCCACTCGCTACCCTCGCTCAAGGCCAAGGACATCCTCAAGAAGCACATGAAGACGGGCGATCAATTCGTCACGGTGGTCGTGGAGTCCAAGGACGTGACCAGCACCGAAACGCTCAGGTACGAGGAGAACCTAGAGAAAGCCCTGAAGAACTCCGGCGTGGCGGCCCACGTGTTCGGGGCCCCGGACGTCATCAGGATGGAGAAAACGGTGTCCGAGCTGCCCTACCCCATCAGGGAGAGACTCGAGCCCATCGTTAAGTCGATGGAGAAAGGGTTCGTGTCGAAAGACCACCACGTCGCCGCCATCCGGGTTCAACTCAAACCCGGGGATCCGAGGATCGAGGGCGATAAGATCCTGAAAGTGCTCAGGCACCACAGGCCGCCCGCGGGCGTCAAGGTGGGCGCGACGGGCACACCCATAGCGTACTCCGAGATGCACCGGACCATGATGAAGGACATGAGGAGATCGACGGCCGTGTCGGCCGCCGGCGTGCTGACAGTACCTACGGTGGCGTTCAAGAACCCGGTGCCCGCGGTCTTCGGGCTCACGGCCATCGGCGCCGGTATAACGTGGGCACTGGGACTGATCGGTGGCGTCTTCAAGGTGGTACCCTCGTTCATCACCATGCAGACGATGACGTGCGTTCTCTTGGGTATCGGGATGGACTACTGCGTGTTCCTGGCCTCGAGGTACGTGGAGGAACGCAGGCGGAAGGAGAAGGGCATCGTCGAATCGTGGATCACGACCATGGAGAGAACGGGCCCGGGCGTCCTGTTCAGCGGGCTCACGTCCGCGGCGGGTTTCCTGGGACTTCTACTCGCTCACGTCGGCATCATCAAGAACATGGGGCTCTACCAGGGGATAGGAGTCCTGTCGGTGCTATCCGTGGTCCTCACGGGCTTCCCGGCCCTGTACGTGGGCATCCTCAAGGGGATCGTCAAGCGGGTCAAGGGAGGCGGGTGAGGGAATCGAACGCCAGGTACCCCGCCGCCCCCAACAACAGCAACCCGCAGTAACGCCTCGCCGCCGCTATTTTCTCCGCCGGCGCCATGGACGCCGCCCTGTGAACCGCCCACGCTATCCCCGCCTGCGTGCCCACTATACCCGCGAAGAAACCGATCGGGAACGTCACCTTTCCCAGGAAGGACCTCGCTTCCGCCATGACCGCCGGACCGACAGTCAGCCAGAACAGATAGGGATGCGGGTTGACCAGGTTGACCAACACGGCCTTCCCGAGGGTCGTCTTGGCGGCGCCCTCCTCCCTATCGATCTCCTCGACGCCATCGCCCTTGAGGATACCGATCCCCATGTACGCCAGCACCGCGGAACCGACGAGTCCCACTACCCTCAACACGTAGCCGGGCAACTCGAGGGCTACCAGGGCCGCGGCCACCACCAACGGCCCGTCGGTGATCGGGGGAACCACTGCCACCGCCAGACCGTGACGCAACCCCTTCCTCAAGGTCTCCGCCACTATCATCGCCTGTAAAGGACCCGGGGCCAAACCGCCCGCCACACCCAGGGCGAGCCCCAGGAGGAAACTCATCCGTGCAACCCCATCGACCTCAACATCTCGACGGCTTCTTCGACGTCCAACGGGGGACTGTCGATACCGAGTTCGTGGAGCAACTCGACGTGCTTCGGGGGCTTTATCCCGTGCTCCCTGAGTAAACCGGGGTCGGTGAGGATCTCGTCCGGAGGACCCTCCACCGACACGGTTCCATCCCTTATCAACACGACCCTATCCGCTAGGGTGGCCGCTACATCCACGTCGAACGTCGTCAAGATCACCGTGAGGTTGGGCCTATCCTCCTTCAACCCCGAGAGCACCTCGACGAACCTCTCCGCGGCCAGGTGGTCCAACCCCGTCGTCGGCTCGTCCAGGATCAACAACTCCGGATCGATGACCACGGCGCCCGCCAACGCCACCATCCTCTTCTGACCACCGCTGAGGAACTGCGGCGGCCTATCCTCGAGATCCTCCAACCCCAGTTCCCGCAAAACCTCCCTGGCCCTCCGCTCCGCCTCCTTCCTCGGGACCCCCCTAGCCACGAGACCGAACGCCACGTCTTCGAGGACCGTCGGCATGATCAGTTGATCGTCGACGTCCTGCAGCACGACCCCCATGGCCTCCCTGGCCTTCTCCGCCTCCTCCGGCATCTCGTACCCGAGTACCCTGATCACGCCCTCCTTCGGCTTCAGCAACCCCAAGATGTGGTGCAACAGGGTCGTCTTACCGCTGCCGTTGGGACCCAAGATGACCACGGTCTCGCCCCTTTCGATCCTCAACGACAACCCACAGACCGCGCAGACACCGCCCGGGTACTCGTGCGTGACGCAGTTTATCTCCACGGCCGGTTCCAGCCCGCTCACCCCCTTCCCAACGTCAGGGCGACGACGCAGGAGGACGCCACCACGATCGTCCAGACGACGTCCGAGACGCCGAACCTGAGCGACACCCTCGGTCTAGGTCTAGCCCCTCCCCTCACCTCTATGGCCGCCTCCATCCTCTCCGCCGACGACACGGACCTGGCCAGCACCGTGGCCAACGCCGCACCGAAGGCCTCCAGCGAGGGTTTCGGCCTCCCTCTCACGGTCAGGGCCACGAGTATCCCCCTGAAGGCCCTCATGACCCCGTACAACGAGCCGTGAAACACCAGGAAAGCCTGAGCCAAACCCGGGGGAGCGAGCGCGGCCGCGGTCTCCCAGGTCGCGTTTATCGGCGTGGTGACCGCCGTCACCACCAGGGCCGTTAGATCCGTGAACCCACGCACCGAGTAAAGGGCCACGTGCCTGAGACCCTCGGTACCGTGTTTGAGGTACTCCCAAGGGGACATCGCCGCCAGGGTCACCGCCAGGAACACGGAGGGCGGAACGGCCATCACGAGGAGGGCCTCCCTCGGGGGCCTGGACAACACGGCCAACACGACGTAAGGGAGGGCCAAAGCTGGTAGAACCTCAATCCTACGCACCGCGAACGCCACGAGCACCGTGACGAGGGTGGACCCCCACTTCACCACCGGGTTGAGCGAGTGCGCGGGCGTATCCGCTTCCAAGGACCATTCCACGAGGGAATCGATCCTCTCCAACCTCATGATCCCGGTGACACCCACTCGACGTTCATCCTCACGAGCGCACCCACGGTCTTCGACGTCACCAGGGCCTCCAACCACGCGGTCAAGATCCAGAACGGCGTGAGCGTGAACAGGAAGGGGTACGGCGACGTGTTCAGGGCCACGGCCATCACGAACGGGGGCACGAAGGCCGTGCACGAGAGCACCGTCCCGGTGGCCACGAGGGCCGCTCTACCGGGCTTCAATCCCGCACCCGTGAGGAGTCTGTAGAGTAACCATCCTCCCGCGGCCTCCGACCAGTTCAGGATCGAGTTTATCCCGACCACCGTCACGCCACCGTGGCCCATCAACGCGCACGCCGTATCGACGACGAACACCGAGACCGCGGACAGTCTGGGACCCAGGACGATCCCGGTCAACGGGGTCAACATCAGGTGGGCGCACACCACGGGCACCTGCATCGCCGCGAAGGAGACCGCCGCCAGGGTCCCGACCAGCGGGATCGTGGAGGGCCTTTCGACTAACCTTTTCAACCCGAGCGCCAGCGGCACCGAGTACGTCGCGAACCCGAGGAGGCACCACTTTAGCGGTATAACCCCGTCCGGAAGGTGTACATGCGCCATGGCGGGCAGCCTCTACACGTCGATAGCCATCATCCTTTCGGTCAATCCCCGGGCGGTATTAATCGTCAACGTTGTGCCCGACACAAGGGGGATACGGTCCGGATGACCGAGAAGGCAACGTTGGCCACGGCCCAATTGTCGTCCTGCGTGGGCTGTCACGTGTCCCTCCTCGACCTCCACGAGAAGCTCGTGGACCTCCTCGAGGAGGCCATCGACATAGAGTACTGCTACGTTCTGCTCGATGCCAAAGAGATCCCGGAGCACGTGGATGTAGCCTACATCGAGGGTAGCATCAGGAACGAGGAAGACGAGGAGGTGGCGAAGGAACTCAGGGAGGCCGCGGACGTGGTCATCGCGGTCGGTACCTGCGCCTGCTTCGGTGGCGTCCACGGGCTGGCCAACCTGTACCCGAGGGACGAGCTCCTCGAGTACGTGTACAAGGAAGCGCCCACGAACGACGACGAGTCCGACATCCCGTCCGAACACGTGCCAGAGCTGTTCCCGTACGTGAGACCGTTGCCAGACGTGATCGAGGTCGACTACATGATCCCGGGCTGCCCACCCAAGTCCGAGGTGATAGCCGAGGTCATCGCCGCGATCCTCGAGGACAGGGAGCCCGAACTACCCACGACGAACCTGTGCGAGGAGTGCCCGCGCGAGAAGGAGGACAAACCCATCGAGGAGATCAAGTTCAGGACGGGACAGGGCAAGCCCGACCCCGAGAAGTGCCTCCTCGAGCAGGGCTACCCGTGTCTCGGACCCGCCACGTCCTCCGGGTGCGGCGCGGCCTGTCCCTCCAGGGGCCTACCGTGCAGGGGATGCAACGGGCCGACCAGGAACGCGCTCGACCAGGGCGCCGAGTACCTAGACGCGCTGGCGTCCCTATCGTACGAGGCCGACGTCGACCTGGACGAACTCCTGAGCGGGATCCCGGACCTCGTCGGGAAGATCTACATGTTCACGCTGGCCAGCTCCCTGCTGAAGGGACATAGGAGGGCTATCAAGGGAGACTAAGGGGGAGTAACCGATGGCCGAGATAAAGATCCACCCGCTTACCAGGGTCGAGGGACACGGTGAGGTAGTGGTCGAGGTCGAAGGCGGTGAAGTGAAAGACGTCAAGTTCGTGGTCCTGGCCGTCAGAGGTTTCGAGAAGTTCGTCCAAGGAAGACCCGTCGAGGAAGTCCCCTACATCGTCTCCAGGATCTGCGGTATATGCCAAACCGCGCACCACCTGGCGGCGTGCAAGGCGACCGACGGTTGCTTCGACGTCGAGCCCCCGGAGGGAGGCCACAAGATCAGGTGGCTCATGCACATCGGTAACATGATCCACAGCCACGCGCTGCACTTCTACTTCCTGGCGGCCCCGGACTACGTGGTCGGTCCCGACGCGGACCCGCTCCAGAGGAACGTCATCAAGATCATCCAGGACGAGCCCGAGGTCGGCAAGATAGCGATAGAACTGAGGAAGTACGGTCAGGACATAGTCGAGGCTACCGGAGGCAAGGCCATACACCCGGTTACCGGCATCCCGGGCGGCGTGTCAGCGCCCGTCGACCCGGAGAAGCGTGACGAACTCCTCTCCAGGGCGGAAGAGATGGTCGAAATGGCTTACGAGGGCGCCAAGGTCGGCATCGAGGCCATCAAGCGGACGCTGGAAGAGTACGAGAGCAAGGGCTTGGACCTGCTGGAGACCCTCGGTAACATCCCGACCTACCACATGGGTCTGGTCACGGACGGGGACAAGCACGAGTTCTACGACGGTGAGGTCAAGGTGGTCGACCCCGAGGGTAACGAGTTCGTGAGGTTCGAGCCCGACGAGTACGATCAGGTGATCGCGGAGAGGGCCGTACCGCACTGCTACGTCAAGCACCCGTACCTCAAGGAGGTCGGCTACCCGGACGGTGTGTACAGGGTCGGTCCGGGCGCCAGGCTGAACGTGGTGGAGTCCATGAAGACGGACAGGGCTCAGGAACTCTACGAGGAGTACGTGGACGAGTTCGGCGAGTGCGTCAACTACTCGCTGACCATCAACTGGGCCAGGCTGATCGAGCTGGTGGCCGCGTGCGAGGAGGCCAAGGAACTCCTCGAGGACGACGTGATAACGGAGGAGGACGAGTGCAAGGAAGACTACGAACCCAAGGAGGGTAGAGGAGTCGGCATAGTCGAGGCCCCGAGGGGCACGCTGATACACCACTACGAGACGGACGAAGAAGGCCTCGTGAAGAAGGCCAACCTGATAGTGGCCACGACCCACAACGTGCCCGCGATAGAACTCGCCCTGAAGGACACGGCCAAGAAGCTCGAAAAGTACCTCGTGGACTTGGCCGAATAGACCCTCCCGGATAACCCCTGCACGGGGGGTTGGTCGAGTTGGCGGAGGAGAAGAGAGACGTGCTGAACTACCTGGAGATGGTGATCAGGAGCTACGACATATGACTGTCGTGCGCGGCGCACGCCCTGGAGAACGTGCGTGTCCGCGTCGTCCGTAGGGACGAGGACGAGTGAATCAACGCCCCCCGCCGGATGAAGGCCCGGGGGAACCCGAACCGGGACCCCGGGTCCGACGGCGGGACCCCAACACCCACCCCGTTCCCACGCTCGCGCCCGCGATCACGGTCTCGATGGGGAACCTGTAGAACCCCGAGCCTATCATGGCCACGTCCACCATGATCGACCCCGCCAGCGCCGTCAAGGCGGCCATGATCCCGACGTGCCTCCAGGGCCCCATGACGTCCGAGTACCTCCTGGACACGGCCACTATGGCCCCGAACGCGACCACCGCCACCGAGTTGAACACGCACACCGCCGTCCTCGGGTCCAAGGTCGGCTTGTCCCCAATCGTTATGATTCTCGTAACGATTAGCGATTTGGTAGGGCCGCCCGGATTTGAACCGGGGTCGCGGGGTCCAAAGCCCCGCAGGATAGACCGCTACCCCACGGCCCTGCCTCCCTCCGTCATCACCCCACCCACCGGGACTATATAATCGTTTCGCCCAAAACCACCGCGGTGGTTAACGGTTTGTAACGAATCACATAACAAATATGTACCTCCACGCTTCCTATTAGCGTTATGATACCCGCACCCCACCGCACACCCGCCGGGGGTGAGACCCCGATGCTAGACATGAAGGACAAGAAGCGCCACGAAGGGGAGATCCCCCGCGACTATAGGATCTGTAGCAGGGACCCGTTCGGCGCCTACTTCCCACCCCGACACAAGAAACCCATCAAACTGAGGAAGTCCAAGCGCGAGCACTAGACGCCCTCCTCCACGCCCCACGGTGTTTTCACGACGGCACCCAACCCCCTCAACGCCACGGCCGTCGCGTAGGACAACAACGTGAACCTCCCGAACCTGGCCTCCACGCCCGACAGATCCTCCACGTCCAACAACCCCGCCTCCTCCGCCTCAGGCAGGAACCTGGCCAACGTCGAAACCACACGACCCACGTGCCTGACCTCGACACCCTCCGGCGGCTCGCCCACGTAAAACACCCCCGGCTCCGGATCGTCCGTCATAACCTCCAACACCACACCCTCCACGTCGGATACATCGGGCGACAGGTAGACCAACTCCGGCGGCTCGAACTCGTGTTTCACGCCCTCTATCACGTCGAAACACGCCATCACCAGACGGGCAACCTCCCCGACGTCCCGAACATCCGGCATGTCCACCACATACTCCTCGTAGAAATCCCAAGCATCCTCCACGGTCTCGATCCTCTCACCGAAATACCTCTCAACCAACGGCAAGGGCGAAACATCCACCTCCTCGGTCCCGTGATCCTCGGCCAACTCTATCTTTATCCTCGTCAACGAACGCAACTTCTTCAGCGCCCTCCTCAAGGCGTCCGCCGAGGCGATCACCCCCTCCTGATCTCGTCGATGATCTCATCGACACAGCCACCAGACCCGTACCTCTCCTTCAACATCCTGAACAGCCTACGTATCTTATCGTACGATTCCTCGTCCATAGCGTGCTCCATCCGACACGCGTCCAACTCCGCCTTCTCGGGCTCCACCCCCAAGAACTTGAGGAACGAGGCTATCTCCCTGTGCCTCTCCCAAACCTTCCGCCCGATCCTCTCACCCTCCTCGGTAGGCTCCACCCTACCCCCTCCGTACACGACGTACCCCATCGCGCTCAACTTCCTCACCATCTCCAGGACCGTGGGTTTCGAAACCCCTAGGAACTCGCTCAACTCCGATATCGTCGTGAACCCACGCTCCCGCGACAGCACGTAGATAGCCTCCAGGTAATCCTCCATCCTGGACGAGAGCTCCGACATCTTCAACCGTATCCCCTTCAGGGGTGGCCGCTTTCTCTCATCGGCACCGCCTCGAGGCCGGTCCCGTACTCATCATCCGGGAACCACCGACCTGACGAACCTCGGGGAGGAGACCGAAGGGGGTATCCAAACCTCCAGCGATTCCCTGACCGCCACCTCTCTGACCACGTCGAAGAACGCGCCGACCCTGTCGATGACACCGGAGTCCGCGGTAACCGGCACCCCTTCCGCGTTCACCAACATTCCATCGACGCCCTTAACCGCCTCGCATTTTACCTTAACCCCGTCGAGCCCACCGGACAACCTCCTCCGGACGAAAGAAGCCAGCTCGCCACTCCCGCTCACCGGCGCGTCGAACCAAACGACCACCTCCGACGGACGAACCTCGTCCAGGACGGGTATCAACACGTCGAGAACGTCCTCGACGTCCTCGGGGTCCACGGCCTTCCTCCCCATCTTCAGGTCCCTTACCACATCGTCATCACACAGCACCGCCTCACCGTCGAGGAGGGACCTTAGACCCGTGAGCACGTTGTAACCGTCCAGCAGGAGTCGACTACCCTCGAGGAAACCCGAGGGAACCCTCTTCCCCGCCCTCTCCAACGCCTCCCACCTGGACCACACCACCCTGTACAGCGCCGCCTTCTCCTCCGAGGTAAGACCCCAGGTGGACTGGGCCACGTCCAGCGCCTTGTCCTTCGGTAACCCCGACTCCACCATCGTTCTCACGGGCACAACGTATTTCTCGACCGAGGCGATCAGCCTCCGGAACCCCGACAACGGGTGTGTCCCCCACAACGAGGGGGAGGCGAGCCGGGATTTGAACGTCGAATTGTTGGCGTCGGCCATCGCCAGGGTCGTCGTCGGAACGGGACTCTGCTGGATAGGATCCGACTGGCTCGTTGACGGTCTGGAGACCATCGCCAGGGCGAAAGGCGTTCCAGAGAGCGTCCTCGGCGTCCTTATATCGGCCCCGGGAACCTCCCTCCCCGAGTTCGGCTCCGCCATCGTATCGAGCCTGGAAGGCTACTCCGAGGTCGGAGTCGGCTGCGTCGTCGGATCCAACGTCTACAACATCTGCGGCATAATCGGAATCACCGCGCTCTTGGTACCCTTCACGGTGGGTAAGTACCCGTTCAGGGACACCCTGATCGCCGTGGGTATAGGAATACTCTTGCTACTCTTGGTGATGCACGGACTCGGGTTGGAATGGTACGAAGCGATATTCCTACTGGTCCTGTACGCCATATACGCTTACTCGCTGACGAAAAGGGAGGAGGAAGCGCCGCAGGAGGCCGAGGGAGAGGGGGAAGCCAAGAAGGTCTACGAGACCACGTGGAAGACGTACGCCAAGGTCGTCTGCGGTATAGGTCTCTTCGTCGTGGCTATCAAGTGGTGCCTGGTGGACGGAACGATAGACTTGGCCAAAGCCATAGGGTACCCGGCGGCGCTCCTGGGATACACGCTGTTGGCCATCGCCACGTCGCTCCCGGAGACCTTCACCACGCTGAACGCCGCCAGGAGGGGCATGGGAGACCTGGCTGTCACGAACATAACCGGCAGCAACAACTTCAACATCCTGATGGGTCTCGGTGTGCCGGCCATAATAACGGGTAAAGTACAGGCCAAACCCTGGGACCCGACCCTCATCCTGTACATGATAGTGATAACCGCGATCCTGGCGATACCGGCTAGACTGGGCAAACTGGGGAGGCCGTACGGCGCCCTCAACCTGGCACTGTACGGCGGCTTCATAGCCCTGCTGTGGGAGACCATAATGTACCACCACTACCTACACCTCTGGTTCTAACGCCCCCTCCTCCCTCAACTCCGGTCGATGACGACGCTACCCCACGCGGAGCCCCGAGGCCGTGACGAGGAACCGGGGTGAGGGCGGAGACCTTGCCCCTAGCCAAGCGCATCATCCCGTGCCTCGACGTCAAGGACGGACGCGTGGTCAAGGGCGTGAAGTTCCGAGGCCTCAGGGACGCGGGCGACCCCGCGGAGCTGGCCGACCACTACTACAGGCGCGGGGCCGACGAGATAGTGTTCCTCGACATATCGGCCTCCCCGGAGGGCAGGAAACTGATGGTGGACGTGGTGAGAAGGGCCGCCGAGACCGTGTTCATCCCGATGACCGTGGGAGGCGGTATCTCCAGCGTCGAGGACTTCAGGGAGGCCCTCACGGCCGGCGCCGACAAGGTCTCCGTGAACACGGCGGCCGTCGAGAACCCGGAGCTCGTCTCCGAGGCCGCCGACGTGTTCGGGTCGCAGTGCGTGGTCGTGGCCATCGACGCCAAAAGGGAACCCCTGACACCCGAGAACGAGCACCTGGCCGATCACGTGTTCGAGGAGGACGGTCGGGAGTTCTGGTTCCGTGTGTACGTGAGGGGAGGTAGAGACCCGGTCGATTTGGACGCTATCACGTGGGCGAAGCGGGTGGAGGAACTCGGGGCGGGCGAGATCCTACTGACGAGCATCGACGCGGACGGGACCTGCGAGGGTTACGATCTAACCCTGACGGGGGCCGTGTGCGACGCTGTCAACATACCGGTGATAGCCTCGGGGGGTTGCGGTCACCCGAGGCACATGCTGGAGGTGTTCGAGGTGGGGGCCGACGCCGCCCTCGCCGCCTCCATATTCCACTACGATGAATACGATATAATCGAGGTAAAGAAGTACCTGGCCGACCGAGGCGTAAGGGTAAGGCTATGAAAGTCCTTCTCCTGTACCCCAGGTACCACGCCCACGTCGTGATGGAAGCCTACGGCGAGATCCCACCGGGCCTCAAACCCGACGACGTCACGTTCCTCGCCGTGAGAGGCGCACCGGGTCCTCCGAAGCTCGTGCTGGAAGGGGACACGGCCTCGGTAACGCTATCCCCCACCGGGAGCATAACGGACGTGAAGGCCACGCTCGCGCACGAGTTGGCACACGTGAAGCACTTCGAGGTCGTTCCTCCCCCCAGGGAGGCCCTCCGACTCCGGGCTTTGTCGCTACCGTTGGAGATCTACGCGGAAGAACTAGTCCTCAGGGAAGCCCCGGACATAGCCGTCAAGAGATTGAGGATCGGTGAGAAGGTCCTCGTAGACCCACATCCCGTGAGGAACCTGATACAAGACCTAGAAAGGTCCCTCGTGCTGGAACCGCTACGCATAGCCGCCGAGAGGATAGGATCTAGACTGGACGTCCCCACGATCGGAGCCCTCTACCCCGAGGTTGAATCGGCGAAGAAGGAGTTGGTAAGGGAAGCCCGAAAAACCGACCCGCTGGATCCCATGGCCCTACGGGAGTACCTGCTCAAGGCTAAATCCGTCGTCAGGCGCCTCCTAACTCCCTAGCCAGCCTCATCAGCCGTTCGATCCTCTTCTCGGTCGGAGGGTGAGTGCTGAACAATCTCACCAGGAACCCCTTGAACGGGTTCACTATCCACAGGTGCGCGGTGGAGAGCTCGGACGTGCCCGAGGGCTTCAACCCCTTGGAGGCGATCTCCTCGATCTTCTCCAACGCGGACGCCAACGCGAGGGGGTCCCCGCACAGCTTGGCCCCGGTCTCGTCCGCCAGGTATTCCCTCGCCCTGCTTATCGCCGCCGTCACCGCCATGGCGACCAAGGAGGCCACCAACGAGGCCAGCATCAGTATCAGCAGATCCTCCTCGTCCGTGTCCCCGAACATCGAGTTCAGGAACGGGTCCAAAGCGTAACCCAAGGCCGCCCCCATACCTGCCGCTACGGTGGCCACGATCACGTCCCTGTTCTTCACGTGCGCGATCTCGTGGCTCAGAACCCCCATCAACTCCCGGTCGTCGAGGGTCTTCAACAGCGCCTCCGTGACCCCGACCACGGGCTTAGACCTCCTCCCGGTCGCGAACGCGTTGGGGACGGACCCGAACGGAGACCCATCCTCGGGAACCACCACGAGCCTGGGTTCGCCGACTCCTGCCCTCCCGGCCAACTCGTGGGCTATGTACCAGGCCGTTTCGACCTTCTCGGCCAGGTCCGGTCTGAAAGACACGAACTCCTCGGCCGGCACCGCCCCCACGGACCACAACACCAGTTTGTCCGCGAAGACCAACTGGATGGCCGCGGACCCGAGTCCTAACAGGAGACCGACGATCGCGCTCCCCGTAACCAGCGTCACCACGAAAGCGGTCAGTCCCGTCATGAACCCGAGGAGGGCCAAAGTCCTGAGTGTGAGGGCCGTCTTACCGCTGAAAGGCTTGGTGATGACCGCCAGACCCAAGGATCCCAGGGCTAGGACCAGGGCACCCGTCCCGGCCGCGGCGTTGGAGGCCAAGTGAGATGCTAAAGCGGCGGATATCACGCCCAAGGGCGTTCACCCCCTTCCTCCCACCAACCTGCCCGGTACGACCCCCGAAGGGGTCACGTAAACGACGTCGTACACGCCGTACCTCCTCCTCAGTGTCCGGATCTGATCCCTCCCGATTTTAACACCAACGGATATCACGGAAGGGGGGCCTTCACCTTTTTCCCACGCCTTAACCACCCTGACCAAGGCCGGATGATCCTTCGGGACTTCTTCCCCCGAGGGCGCCCACATCACAGTCTCTACCCCATCGGACACCGTGGGTCGAACGCCCAACTCGCGGGCCAACAGCCATGATAACTTGGACTTCCTGACGGCGGGATCCTGCTCCAGTATCCAACCCACCTCTCTGACGTCCCTCACACCACCACGTGGACATCGGGGAGGTCCTTCGATCTCGAATCCGGTGTCGACGACCGTGGCCACAACGCCATCGGTAACGTTCGTGACGCACACGGCCTTGACGCCGCCGGAATGAGAGAACACCGCCATCCCCTCACGGACGTCCACGGCGTGGGGGACCTCTACCAGGTAGGGGACGTCCCCTATCGCGTTCAAGATCTCCGGCACAGGTGGCTCGGTGCGTTCCGGATCCTTGGCACGACCTCGAGACGGATCGGCGTGCACGACGTCGTACGCGGAGACGTCGACACCGAGAGCGTTCCCCTCGACCACGTCGACGCGTCCCTCGGAGTGCATTTCGGTGTTGATGGATACGGCACGGGATCTGGCGGGATCCTTCTCGACGGCCGTGACCTCTCCGTAGAAACGCGATAGCGCTAGGGTGTCCGCCCCGATCCCCGCGCACATGTCGAGGGCGGACTTTCCCCCCGCCCTGTCGCTTAAGAACTCGGCCTTGGCCAGGGCGACCGGTTCCCTGGTGAATTCGGAAGCGGCCTTCACGTCGGGGCACGCCAACGGTTTCCACTCGAATACCTTCCCGGCGACCTTACGGTGTATTTCGACCAGTGCCACGCAGAGGGGGTCCACCGAGTGTCGAGGTGACATCTTCAGTTCGTCGATGGGGTTTTCTACACCGACGTACGAGAGGGCCACGGCCGCCTCTTTGGAGTCTAGTTCCGATAGGATGTCCTCCGGTCTCGGGTTTTCCGATAGGACTTCCTTGATATCGTTCCAGTTCAACACGAGGGTCCTCAAATCAGACCCAACGCCCTCGGATCGACGTCCTCCGGCGTGAGCCCGACACGTCGCAACACCTTGCTGACGGGTTTGAACTCGCCCACTTCCCAGGGTGAGTGAGCGTCACTTCCCACTGTGATGGGGGCTCCCACCTGGACCGCGATTTGGTACAGGGTGAAGTCACGGGGGAGGTGGCGTACGTTCAACTCGAGCGCGGTCCCGGTGTCGGCCGCGGTTTCGGCGATCTCCCGGGCCTCTTCGACGGTGACGTGACACCTCAACTCCTCCAGTATCCACACGGGATGGGCTATCACGTCGGCCTCTCCGGATTCCATGCACTCGATGGTGGCCCTCACCACGGCGGCTTTCAACTCCTCCACGGAGGCCGCTCCGGGCGCGATCAGATGGGGGTGGTGAACACCTGCCAGTACGACGTCCGCTTCCTCGAGCATGGCTGGGGTGACGTCGAGGCCGCCGTCCGGCGATACTATGTTGGCTTCGACACCCGCCAGCGCCCTTACCGAGCACATCCTCTCGGCTTCCCTCACCTCCGCGAGAAGCCTCCTGAACGACCCTTCGGTGAGACCCTCGGGTGAAGCGGGCCCGTGGTCCGTGATGGCCACGAGTTCCAGTCCTTTCTCCTCGGCCGCCATGACGTTCTCCATGGGGGTTCCCGTACCGTCGGAGTACACGGAGTGGGTGTGCAGGTCGTAAGAGAACCTCCTCATCACCTCAGGGCCCTCAGCCTGACCTCGGGTTCCAGCGTCCTCGGCTCGGCCGCCACTATCGCGGCTCCCTTAGCGACCACGGTCAACGGGTCGTCGGCGAGCCTCGCCGGGATGTCGGTCTCCTCCTCTATTCTCGCCCTGAAGCCCCTCATCATGGATGTTCCTCCGACGAGGACCGTGTTCTCGTAGATACCGGAGACGAGTTCCGACGGTATCCTGTCCAGTATCCTGTTGATGGCCCTCACGATGTCCTGGACGACGGGCTCGGCCGCCCTCGCGACGAGCTCCGAATCTATCGTTATCTGCTTGGGCTTGTTCGTGGTCATGTCCTTGCCTATCACCTCGATCTCCTTCACCTCGATATCCTCGGTCTCCGTGAACACCATACCGACCTCTATCTTGGCCTTTTCCGCCTCGTGGATGCCTATCCTCACGTTGTACTCCTCTTCGACTAGCTCGACGATGTTCCTGTCGATGTCGTCACCGCCTATCCTCATGGTCTCCTGGTCCGTTATACCTCCCAACGATATCACGGCCACGTCGGTGGAACCCGCGCCCGCGTCGACTATCATGGTACCGTCCGGCTCGGCTATCGGGAGACCGGATCCTATGGCCGCGGCGAGGGCCTCGTTGATGACTATCACGTTGTCCTTGGATATCCCGACCTCGGCGGTGGCCTCCTTGATGGCCTCCCGTTCTACCTCCGTCGCGTCGCCCGGAACGCCCACGGCGACCCTCTCTATCGAAGAGGGATCGTTATCCGAACCGACCTCGATCGCGTGCTGCACGATGAACTTGGCGTATTCGACGGACTCTATCACCCCGTGTCTTAGGGGTCTGACGGCGATGATGTCCTCGGGGGTTCTACCCAACATCTTCCTGGCTTCTTCTCCTATGGCCAGGACCTTGTTGGTGCCCTTCTTGACGGCTACGACGGAGGGGAACTGCTTTATCTTGAACTCCTCTTCCATGGGTCTGGCCACGACGGTGTTCATGGTACCCAAGTCGATACCCAGGGAGTTCTCGGTGAACTCGATCGATATCTCCTCGGGCTCGATCTCGTGTTCTTCCTCCCTTTCTTCCTCCCTTTCCTCCTCTTCCGCCATGTTTTTATCCTCCTCCTTCTCTTTCTTTTTCCTACCGAATATTTTCAACGGCATTCAAAAACACCCCTATTTGTTCCCACTAGTCGGCTTCGAGTTCCCTTTTCTCAACTCGGTTAATTCCTTCCAATACACCGAGTATTCGGAGTTTTCGAGATATTTTTTAAAGTCTTCAGAATTACTGGTATCAACAACCATAAGACTAAATAGATCTTCCTCTATTCCAACCAGTATATTCAATAAGTGCCTCAATTGTCTCGGTAGTATCTTGAACAAAACAGTGTAGGATTCCACGAATACTATATCCTTTACCATCTTAACTATATTAACATCGCACACGTTAACTTTAGCCTCACTAAGGATTCGTTTAATGACACTTTCAGGCCCAGCTAAAACGAAATCCCCATCGTCATCCTTGAATATTAACGTCAGCCCATCCCTGTCAGACGCTATTTTCTTGATTATAGTAGCGGTATCGGAAGTTGCTTTTATGAGTATTACTGCATACCTCCAAACCACTAGACTATACCTTGTTTCGAATATTTTGTCATCTATGATATCGAACTTATGTAGCCTCATTATTTCGTATAGGATATCATGTCTGTTATCGGGATTACATACTATAAGGCAGTAAGTGTTAGGCTCCTCCTCGTCGTACCTGACCGCCGCGGCCCGTAGTAGTTTTACTTTGAGTTCCGGGTCCACTGTTTTACTCCCCGTCAGGTCGTTGTTCTTCGTTTAACAAGAGTATATGATAAACACCATCTTTGTAAACAACGATAACATTGTCATCATCGGTTATACTCTCTAAATCAATACTGTAAACACCATCTCTTTCGACCCTTATATCGACAAATTCGAAATCTTCCGAACGGGACCTCCGTCGTTCGGGCTCGTAAATAAACAGCCTACTTCCGCACCTGGGACATCCTTCCTTTATTAAACTGTCATCCTTTGACTCTATCAGCGTTCCGCACCTTAGACATCTATGGGGCACGACCTCTACCCCAACTTTAATGATATATAATCCTCGCCCTTTTTAAGATCCTTCAACGCCCCTGCTGGTGATATCACTGTTATGCCTGTATCGAACTTCCTACCGAATATTTTCTTTATGATACCCCCACCCGCTGTTTTCGGTGGAACAACGTGTATATCCACTCCTTTGAATTCCTCAAGATCCACGTTTTTCATGGCTTCTTCTATTATCTTCGTGAGTACTTGAGGCGATAATTGCCCCTCGAACACGACGACGGATCCCTCCTTGGCCCGCCGGATCACGTACTCGACGACCTCGTCCTCCGACATCCTCTCCAGGGCGGAGCGGGCCATCACCTCGAATTTTATCCCGCTCAACGGGCGAACTCCCTGACCATCGCTTCATATAGCTTGTTCATGTTCCGACCTGTCTTGGCGGACACGGGCACGACCGTGTAATCGGAGAAAGCGTCGCGGACGGCTTCGGGATCCGCCTCGGGTAGGTCGATCTTGTTCGCAACGACTATGAAGGGCACGTCGTTGGCTTCCAGATTGCCTATAAGCGTTATGTTAACTTGATCGTAGGGGTCCCTGGTCGAGTCCACTACCACCAGTGCTCCCTGTATTTTCTTCAGCATCTTGATGGCTTCTACCACCCCTCTCGTCGCTTCTTTAGCCCTTCTTTTCGCTTCCTCAACACTTAACCCATATTCCAGAAACTTCCTATAATCCACTTTAGTGGTTATACCCGGGGTATCGACTATGTTGAATCTTACGCTCTTGGAGCCGATCGATATCTCAACTTCTCTCCTCACCGGCTTCCTGGTCTCGTGAGGAACCCTCGAGACCCTGCCGAACTCCTTGGCTTCCCAGTCCCTCGCCATCCTGTTCGCTAACGTCGTCTTACCCACGTTGGGGGCACCGTAAACACCGATATCCACCTCCTTCGGCCCGGACCTGAACAGCCCCATCAGCTTCTCCAGTATCGACAACGTAGCACCCCTGGGGTGGGCGGATGAGCGTCGTCGGCTTCATCAAGAAGGCCATCAAGGAACCGCTGAGAGTCGGAGCACCGGCCCCGACCTCCCCCAGGACGGCAAGGTTCATGGTGCAGGTGTCGGGTGCGGGCAGGGGAGACAGGGTCCTGGACGCGGGGACGGGGAACGGGGTCGTGGCCATCGAGGCGGCCAAGATGGGCTGCGAGGTGGTGGCCATCGACGTCGACCCCGAGATGCTGAGGTTGGCGAGGAAGAGAGCCGAGGAGGAGGGCGTCGAGGATTCGATAGAGTTCCTACGGGCGGACGCCACCAGGCTCCACGAGGTCTTCGACGCCGACGAGTTCGACGCGGTGTTATCCACGGTACCCGTGACCACCGTGGAGGACCCCGTCGGCCTCCTCCGGTCGTACTGGCGGGTTCTTAAGCCTTCAGGAACCCTGGTCCAACTCACCCACTGGCCCAGGTTCTTCCGAAGGATAGTGGATAAGAGCCCCTTCACGATCGCCGAACGGTACTTCCGCTGGGTGCACGTGGTGCCCGGGTACGTGTTCGTCTGCGAACCCGAGGGGTGAAACCCGTGCTGGCCCCGGGTTGGTACAAACCCACGCTACCTACCGCCGCCATCGGGTTAGCGGTGGGATACCTGGAACCCCTCGCCTCGATCCCTTTCGCCCTCGCCGTGGGGTTCCTCCTCTTCTTCCACAGGAACCCCGATCGGAGACCCCCGGAAGACCCCAGCCTCGCCGTCTCCCCCGCGGACGGCCGGCTGGCCGGCGGGAGAGTCATGCACGTGGGACCCATGACGGACGAGGAGATGATGTCGTACATCGACGACCCCGTCGGAGTTTCCGTGTTCATGTCTCCCCTGGACGTTCACGTCAACAGGGCCCCGTACGACGGCAAGCTCAGGGAAGTCGAGAGGATCCG
>JAADCQ010000086.1 GCA_013154335.1 Methanopyri archaeon | reverse complement strand
TGGTGAACCCGGACAACGTGCAGATCGAGCTCAACGGTCAGCAGGTGACCCTGACCAGGGACGTCCTGGAGAAGGTCTGTGAGGCCGTGGCCACGTACGAGTACGACCTCGGCGCCGACGTGGGCCTGCTGCAGTACGTGGTGTTCAAGAACCTGCTGACGTACCTGAACCAGCCGGCGAGCACGTCCACCAGCACGTCAACGACGTCGACGACCACGTCGGCCACCGCGACGGCTACGACGTCCACGAGCACGGCCACGGCGACCGCGACGACCACCGAGAGCACCGAGAACACGTCGACCAGCACGTCGACAACGACGAGCACGTCCACGAATACCTCCGAGGTGGAGCAGGAGGCCGCTCAGCTGGCGCAGCAGTTCGCTCAGGTCAACTCCAGCACGGTCCAGGAGGAGATCAGCGACGCGCTGAGCCAGCTGGGCGTCGTGATCCAGCAGATCGCGAGCAACCCGCAGGTCCAGCAAGCGGCTAGCACGGCCAGCAACCTGTTCCAGTCCGTACCGCTGTTCCCGGTGGCGCTGCTGGGTCTGGTGGTGCCGGTGTTCGCCAGGAGGCGCTGAACGCCCCACCTAAATTTTTAAATATCCGAGCTTGCCCCGCGTCAACCGGCCGGGGCGCGGCCGCAGTCTAGTCTGGTAGGACGCGGGCCTTCCGAGCCCGTTGCCCGGGTTCAAATCCCGGCGGCCGCACCAAACCGAGAATCGTTACGAACCTCGTAACGATACCTCGAGGGGGAAGAGGAGGGCCTCAAGCCGCCAGCTCCTCCCTCTTCTCCTCCGGACCACGCCTGATCTCCGTGGCCTCCCTCAACACCTCCCACGCACGGAGCAACTCCTCGCCCGCCTCCGTAACCTTCCAACCCGACATCATCTTCGTCCTCCTGAGCAACTCCACGGCTTTCTTCGCCTGAGACACGGTCACGTCCGCCCTGTTCAACAGCTGCTTCGGGAACTTGGCCAACTTCTTCGGACTCATGCCGCCCCTCCTCAGGTGCCTCACGGCCTCCAACACCCTCGTGGCCACCGGCGTGATGGGATGCCTCAGTTTCAGGATCTCCATCGTCTGTCCCCGGTGTATCGCGTTCTTCAGGTGCTGACCGGCCCTCGTGAGGATGATACCACCCGTCAGCAGCTCGTCGACGACGCCCCTCGACTCCAACTTCGACAACCACTCGTCCACCTGATGCTCCTCGAACCCGTACCTCTCGCACACGTCCTCGATGAACTCCTCCTTCTCCACGGCCTCGACCCTGTGCAGCCTGTGGACGAGTTTGGCCTCGTTACCGGTCAGGAACGGGGCCCTCTCCACGTTCTTGGAGGCCTTGGCCGCCACGAGACCCCTCGACGTGATGGCCGCCTGAGAGACCAACTCGGCCTCGTGAGCCTCGTGCAGCCACTCGGTGGAGGGCGCCTCGAAACCCAGGGACACGGTCACGGCCTTGACGGCCTCCGCCTTCACCGGGGTACCCAGACCGTGGAGTACCCTCTCACCCTCCTCGGTCAACACCCAGATGGGCTTACCCTTCTCCTGACCGTAGTCGCACACGGTCTTCACGAGCAGACCGTGGGCCTCCAACTCCTTGAGCTCCGTCGAGGGATCCGGATCCTTCTCACCGTACTCCTCCACCAGCACCTGCTTGATCCTCTTCAGGGTCGGCGCCACGTTCGGGTTCTCCTCGGGGTTGTACAGGTCGTTCACTATCCTCAACAGCCTGAATTCGTGGGGTCTGATGCTGATCGGCGGGACACCGAGGTGGTCCTCACCGACCATCTCGTAGGCCCTGAGCACGTGCTCACCGGCACGCGTCAGCCTACCCTCCCAGACGTAACCGAGCCTCTCCAGCCTGGCCATGTCCTCGGGTTCCTCTCCCTCCGCCACGGCCTTGACGTCCCTCATGATCGAGGGCGAGATGACCACGTGCATGACGGGTACGGCCTTCTCGATGGCGAACTTAACCTCCCTACCCAGCGCGGTCAGGGTGTAAGTCCTGCCCCCGTTCACGGGCGGGGAGATGACCAGCATCCTCATCGCTTCGAGCGCGTGGATCACGTTCTCGGGTATGTCCAGCGTCTCCCTGTACTTGATCAACGACTTCATCGTGCCCGGACCGGGCGGGAGCCTCGCCACCCTACCCGCCACGTCCTGCGTGACGTACGGCTTCGGGGTCGCCTCCAGGTACGCCGCCAGTATCAGCTCACCGGCCTCCGTGAACTCCTCGCCCTCGGCCAGTCCCCTCTCCTCCAGGAGCTCGCCCCACTCCTCGGGCACGAACGAGAGGATCGCGTGCTTCAAGGCGAGAACCGTGTCCGATCCGACCCACCTGTCGAAGGGCCACTCCCTGGGTTCCTTGCCCAGGATCTCGACGGCCTTCACCACGGCCTCTGCGGCCAGCTCCCCGGCCTCGGTCAGCTCCCACTCGTTGGGACCGACCCTCTCCATCAAGCCCTGAAGCTCCAGCTCCAGGAGCCTGGTGGGGACTATCTCGGTCACGGCTTCCGACTCCTCGGCTATCTCCCTGGCCTCCTCCCTGGAGCCCATCTCCTTCAGCGTCATCAGCAGATCCGCATGGTCCCTGAGCAGCAGCAAGATCCTCGACCCCGCCGCGCGCTTATAAATCTAGTATAAAAAGCTATCCAGAGTTAACTGCCTTCCCACGTCCACGCGGTCCAGCGCCGCACGAGCAGGACCCTTTAGACGTTCCGACAGGAACCCGAGGGCCTCCTCCCCATCCTCGAACCTCCCGACCTCCTCGGCCCTCCGAACGGCCTCCCTGATCACCCAAGCCCCGAGCGGGATCGGGTACTCCGGCTTGACCACCCTGATCACCGTCACGGACCTCGACCTGCCCTCTCCCACCATCGATTCCAACACGGCGGTCCTGACCGCCAGGAACGCGCCGCCGGTCTCCTCGGGCTCCCTCAACGGGCGTCCCGGACCCTCCGAATCCTCGAGCACGGTCACCTCCTCCGACGACCACGGGGCCCCGGGAACGTACACCTCGATCAGTTTCAAGGAGTAGGGGCCCGGACCAGCCAACACCCACATCTCGTTCCCGTAAAGCTCACCCCTCAGCACCTTCCAATCGTCCGCCGGTGGAAGATCCGCCACCTCCCTGAGCAGGTGCTCCGACACCATCGAGTCGACGGCGGCCACCGCCCATCTCGTCGGGACGAGCCTCCTATCCAAGCCCAGCAGACCCAGGGACAGGGCCCTGGCCACGAGGTTCTCGTCGAGACCCCGGCGTAGGACCAGCTCCACGACCGCTTCCCTGGCTTTCACGTCGTCCTCGTGGAGTTTCTCCAGCGGGCGGGGGACCCTCGGGGTCCCGTCGATCTCCAGCTCGCCCTTCACAAGCGGGCCGACGAACGGGGACGACTCGGGGCCCGATATCGTCCTCTCCACCTCCAACGTCCCCTCGACCGGCCTGCACGAGACCGCGGCCTCCACGTCGGGGTGAGATAGATCGTAGGGTTCCCTCCGGGCGTGCCTCCGCTCGCCCTTCCTCAGGGTCGTGCCGGATACCTCGACGACCCTTTCGAAGTCCAGATCGGCCAGGGCGTCGGCCTCGTCGGGTACGGGGGATCCCAGGCCGGGGGCGGCGTACACCTCGGGGTAACCGCGCCAGGTCACGTGGGCCGTCCTCACGTAGCCCTCGACGTCGCCCTTCAGCCTCTCCCTGACACGGGCCGTCACCCGGCTCCACACGCACGTGTCCCGACCGCACCATCCCCTGCCTCGGCACCTGGGGCACAACCCTCCCAAGGTCCGGCCCCCGTGACCTCGTCTTTATAATCGCGAAATCCGGAAACGATCGGGGGTGTTACGCTTGGTCGAGAGGGTGTCCACCGGAGTGCCCGGTATGGACGACATCCTGAACGGCGGCATCCCGGAGAGGAACGCGGTGCTGCTGACGGGCGGTCCGGGTACGGGTAAGACGATCTTCGCCCAGCAGTTCATCTGGGCGGGTCTCGAGGAGGGAGAACCGGGCGTGTTCGTGACCCTCGAGGAGCACCCCGTTCAGGTCAGGAGGCACGCCAAGGAGTTCGGTTGGGACTTCCAGAGCTACGAGGAGGAGGGTTTGCTCGCGGTCGTTGACGCTTTCACGGGCGGTATCGGTAGGGCCAGCCAGTACGAGAAGTACGTGGTGAAGGACCCGACGGACCCGGGCGAGCTCATGAGCGTGTTGAGGAAGGCCATCAAGGACGTGGACGCCAGGAGGATAGCCATCGACTCGGTGACCCCGCTGTACATCGACAAGCCGAGCGTGGCCAGGAGGATCATGTTCAGGATGAAGAGGCTGCTCGCGGGACTCGGCTGCACGAGCCTCCTGGTGAACCAGATCGCGGCCCACGAGAGGGGTTTCGGCGGCCCCGGCGTCGAGCACGCCGTAGACGGTATCATCAGGCTGGACCTGGACGAGATCGACGGCAGGCTGTGGAGGTCGCTCATCGTGTGGAAGATGAGGGGCACCGCGCACAGCATGTACAGGCACCCGTTCGAGATAACCGACGAGGGCATCAAGGTGGACCCGGAGCACGTGTTCGTGAAGGAGCGCGGGGAGATCGTCCCGCTGAAGGAGGAGTGAGTTCACGGCCCGAAAACGGGATCACGGGCGTCGTTCGGCGACGGACGGGGGTCCCACCGATGTCCGAGGGCGACGGCTTCGACCCTAGGTCCGTTATCAAGCACTTCAACTTCGCCCTCCTGATAGTGCCCACGGAGATGTTCGGGGAGAGGGCCACCGCCTTCAGACGGAACTTCTTCAGGAAGGTCGCCGAGTCGTACATGGAGTACGAGTTGATGCCCGATTACGCGTTCGCCGAGCTCGAGGTGAAGGACATCGTGGAGGACGTGTACGGGAGGATCCTCGGGGACGCCGCGGAGATAAAGGAGGTCGACGAGAACGAGATCCACGTGGTCGTGCACGGGTGCCCTATCTCGCCCTTCTCCATGCTGAAGAAGTACGAGGCCTTCACGGGCGTCGGCGAGCTAATCCGGGAGTCGATACGCAGGTACCCCGCGTGCCCCGTGGTGGCCCTCGTCGAGGAGCTCTGCCTGCTGGCGGGGTACGACGTGGAGATAGAGCACGAGCCGGAGGGAGAGTGCTCGATGGAGTGCGTCACCAGGATCTCGTGGGGTTACGACGTGCCGAAGTCACGTGGGAAGGGCGAATCTGAGTAACGCCGCCACCCCACCCAGTTCCTTCAACCTCTCCCCCCACTCGTGCTCCGTGCTCACGATGAGAACGTCCGCCCCCGTCCGCTCCGCGTACTCCACGGCCTTCAGGAGCTCCTCGTCCCCCTCCACCATCGCCCTCCTGAACAACTCGTCGGCGACCAGCAACACCTCCACGGCGCCTATCTCCGCGGCCCTCAGGCACTCCTCCTTACCGTACGCCACCGTGTCCTCCCCCTTACCGATCCTCTTGAACACCTCCTCCAGATGCTTGACCTCCTCCGCTATCCTCGCCTCCTCGACGGCCCTCTCCACGGCGCCCCTCTTGATCATCTCGATGAGACCCGCCTCGCCCGACGACCCGGTGTCCTCGACGACCGCGTCCAGCCCCCTCTCCTCCCTGAGGAACGAGGCGAAGTCCGACTTGACGAACCCCGGTCCCCCCACGACCACGTGCTCCACGTCGTGCTCCTCCACGACCCTCTCTATCTCGTCCGCCAGCCTGTGGAAGAACTCCATCATTTCCGCCCTCCTGTCCCCGCCGCTCTTCCCGGGCACGTTGTGCTTGACCCTACCCACGACGTCGAGACCGTAGTCCCTGACCAGCCCCAACACCCCTTCACCCGCGTCCACCGAGACCAGGAGCACGGGCGGTCTCGAGGCTTCGGCCTCCTCGATCCTTTCCAGATCCTTGTCGCTCCAGCCCTCCTCCTTCACCACCTTGATCCTCTTCCCGGGCGTCACGTTGATCGTGTGGTGGGAACCGGACTCGGGACCGTGCTCGATGATACCCTTGATCCTGAGCCTGTTCGAGTACCTGTCGAAGGCGACGTCCTTCACCCTGACCCCGATGTAAACGGGTCTACGCTCGCCCTTGTCCCTCCTTATCGTCTCGGCGCGCTCGTCCTTTACCCTCCTCTTCTCGAGGGCGAACACGAGGTCGCCTTCCCTTATCACGTGGTAAAGGTGCCACAGGTCGTCCAGGTTCTCGGGTAGAAGCTCCAGGCTACCCTTGTCCAGCTCTTCCTCCACCACCTTCACGATCGATCACCCCCGCTTCCTCCAGGATCTCGAGGAAGACCTCCTCGTAGGGTCCGCCTATCTCACGGGCGCCTTCCAGGGCCGATTCGACGAACTCCCTCCAGCGCTCGAACCCTGACTTGGAGTACTCGACGGCCTGGATGGCCATGTCGGCCAGGTCCGCCAGCTTGGCCACCTTACCCTCCGGGGTCTCGCACTCCTCGTACTCCTCCCAAAACCCTTTGGTTTCCTCGTCGAAGATCTCCTCGGCGGCCCTCCTCTCCGCCTCGCTCTTCACGTCTCGCCCGTAGATCCTCGAGGCTACGGCGTCTAGGTCCAGAGCCAGCGCCTCCGGCAGGTCGTGAAACAAGGCCACCAGGACGGCCTTGCAGGGGTCCACGTCCACACCCTTCTCCCTCAACCTCCTGGCCATCTCCCAGGCGAGCACCGCGGCCCCGAAGGAATGCTCCGCTACGCTCTCCACCGAGCACCTCGGTACACCACGTACCAGCCAACCCGTTCTGGGCACCTTTTTCAGCCTGTACACGGCCTCGACGAGACCGGTCATCCTACCACCCTCGGGGGGTGACCCCCGACGCCCTCGAAGGGTTTCTGGGCGGCGGCGGAACTGTCCACGTCGGTCGTGGCCGGGGCCGTGACGGGATGGATACTATCCCGGTACGTTCATGCCAAGGTCTGGAAGGCGCTCCTCCCCGCCATCGGGGTTGTGGTGGGGTTCCTGGCCGGTCTGGCCGGCCTGGCCAGGGTTCTCTCCGAGGAGGGGGGAGGAAGGGGATGAAGGGTGTCCGGGTCGAGGAGATCCCGGACCTGGACCGGCGGAGGTTCAGGATAGCCGTGGTGGGTCCCGAGAACGCCGGGAAGAGCACCCTCGTCAACGCCCTCCTGGGTCGGGACGTGGCGGACGTCTCCCCGACCCCGGGTACGACGAAGTCCGTCTCAAGGTTCAGGTGGAAGGATCGGGGCCTGGACGTTACCGTGCTCGACACGTTCGGCGTGGCCGGGGCCGATGGTCGTAGGAGTAAGCGAGGTGTTAAGGCCGAGGACCTCGTGGAGGCGTTGGGCCGGTACGACCTGGCCCTCTACGTTGTGGACGCTACGAAACCATTGGGTCCGGAGGCGCTGAGGGCCCTTCACGTGATCAAGTACTCGGCCGACCTGGAGACCGTGTTGGTGGCCAACAAGATGGATCTGGTCCCACCGGACGAGAGGGACGAGGTCCTGAATAGGATAAGGGAGAGGACCGGACACCGACCCGTACCCGTGTCCGCCCTCACCGGCGAGGGGCTCGGACGCCTGGTCAGCGAGCTCGAAAGGAGGATTAAAAGGAAGACCCGGGCGCTCCCGAGGGCGTGAGAAGGCGGGGATACGGGTTGAGGGTAGTGGAGAGCGAGAAGGACCTCGAGAGGCTCAACCCCTTCGTCATCGTCGGCGCGGGCGGTGGCGGCGAGAAGTTCGCCACGCTCCCTACGGTCGAGGCCGTCGCCATGGTCGACGACGATCCCAGGAAGGAGGGCACCGTGGTGGCCGGCCTGAAGGTCACGAGGGACCTCGACTCCGCGATGGAAAAGGCCGAATCCGTCGCCATCATGCTACCCAAAGGGGCCGAACACAGGGCCCTCGAGGTGGCCGTCCTGGCGATCAACCGAGGCCTCAACGTGGTCACGTCCTTCAGATCACTCCCCCTGTCCGAACACCCCGCTCTCGTGAGACTCGCCGAGGAACGCGGCGTCGAGATAATGGAGCTCAGCGACAGGCTTGACGTCGTCAAGGAGGTCGCCGGGGACGCGCCCGAGAAGTGCACGGAGGTGGTCCCCAAGAAGGACGAACCCGAGACCGACGTCCCCACGGTGTTCGTCGGCGGGACCTCCCAGGAGTGCGGTAAGAGGACCACGACCTTCGCGCTCGCGGAGGGCCTCGAGGAACTCGGCTTCGAGGCGGCCACCGTCGGGACCGGGGAGTTCGCGGCCCTACGGGCCGACGTGGGTTTCAGGGCGGGCTCCCTCTGCGTCATGGACGTGGCCTCCGCCGTCGCCCACGCCGTCGACCACGTGGCCAAGGTTAAGGACCCGGACGTGATCGTTGTCGAGGGCCAATCCTCCCTGACCGAACGGGGTAACCCCCACCCGAGACCCCTGTACATGGGCATCCTGCTCGGGTCCTCCCCGGACTCCGTGGTCGTGTGTCACAGACCGAACCACCCGTTCCGGGAGCCCAGGGGCGTGGTCGACGAGATAAGGGCGATACGATCGGTGGAACCCGGCGTGGAGGTGGCGGCGGTCTCCGTCAACCCTAGGAACCTCGACGAGCCCTTCGAGGACTACGCCAAGAGGATCGAGAACAGGGTGTGGAGGGAGCTGGGAAGGTGTGTACCCGTGGTGGATCCTAGGCGTGATCCGGTCGCCCTCGCGGAGGCCGTCGCCGATACGCTGGATCTCTAGGGGTGTGCGACGCGTGCTGGACCCCATCAAACGACTCTTGGGAAGGGGAGGGGAGGGTAACAGGCCCCCGGAGCCCGTGGAGGATAGGTTCCCCGTGGAGATCCCCGAGTCCGGGTCCGAGCGCGTCACGATAGTCGTGTCCCGCGTCTCCACGTACGACGAGATGATGGACCTCATCAATGAACTTTACGAAGGGAACATACTCATCATAGACGTAAAACCACTCCTCAAACGCAGAGGGGAACACGAACGGGCCATCGAGGAGCTCAAACGGACCGTCGTGAGCCTAGGCGGTTTCGTCGGCGTGATCAAAGACACCGTCATCCTCGCCACGGCCGATAACGTGGACGTGGAAAGGAGGTGAACCCCTTGCCCAGATCGCGCATCGTCATGATCGGAGGCGCGTCCGGGGTGGGAACCTCCACCATAGCCCGGGAGGTGACCCGACGCCTCAACATCACCCACCTCATAGAGACGGACCACCTGAGGGAGGTCCTCCGCGGGGCCATAGACGAGGAGTACGCACCCACGCTCCACATGTCCTCCTACAACGCGTACAAGGCCCTCAGACTCCCCGACAACGTGGTCCCCGACGACCTCAGAGACCGCGTCATAGCCGGGTTCATAGACCACGCCTCCGCCGTGAAACCCGCGATAGACCGCGTCGTCAAGCGCGCCGTCGAGGACGCCAGCGACCTCGTCATAGAAGGCGTCCACATAGTACCCGGGCTCGTCAGACCCGAGGAGTACACCGAAGCCAGCGTCCACATGGTCGTCCTCTGCGCCGAGGAAGAGGCCCACAAGGAGAGGTTCGTGAAGAGGGCCATGGAGAAGGGGCGCGGTGGCAGACACCTGGAGTACTTCAAACAGATCAGGATAATCCACGACTTCCTGGTGGAGGCCGCGGAAGACCACGGGATCCCGGTCGTCGAGAACGACGACATAGAGAGGACCGTCATGGAGATACTATCGATAGTCAACGAGTACGAATACACGATCAGATCCGTTCACGACCTCGAAACGTCCCTTAGGGAGGCCGAGATACTCAGGGAGCACGGGTGCAGGATGGAAGACATAGGTTTCCCGATCCCGGGACGCGGGGACGTCCTACGCGTCACCTTCAGGCGGGACCCCGTGACCGAGTGGAAGGACATCCTGGACACCGAGAAGGCCCGAGATTACTTCAGTCACCTGTTCTCGGCCTCCGACAACGTCCACTTCCACCGGGTGAAGGCCCCGGACGAGTCCTGCCTCGAAAAAGCCCTGGAGGAACTCCACGAGGAGGGGATCCAGGCCGAGGTCGTCCGTGGTGGGGGATAACTCCGGTTGGGCGAGGAGGACGAGGACTTCGTGAAGGAAAGGTTCACGATGAAACTGAAGGATCAACCCTGTCCCGTGTGCGGGTCCGAGAGCCTCGTCGTCTACGGTAGGATAGACGAGATACCCCACTTCGGGGAGGTCATGGAACAGTTCATCTACTGCGAATCCTGCGGGTACAGGCACTCGGACGTCATGTGTCTCGAGGACAAACCCCCCAGGGAGTACAGGTACAAGGTGAACGCCCCCGAGGACAAGAGCGTAAGGGTCGTCCGATCCCCGACCGGCTTCATCGAGATACCCGAACTCGGGATAGAGGTCACCCCCGGCCCCGCCGCCGAGGGCTTCGTCTCCAACGTGGAGGGCCTCCTCAACAGGATAAGGGACAACGTGATAACGGCCGCCGGATGGGCCGAGACGGAGGAGGAGAGGAAGAGGGCCGAGGAGATACTCGAGCGGATAGACAAGGCCCTCGAGGGCGAGGACGAGATCACCGTCGTGATCAAGGACCCCTTCGGTCACTCCGCCATACTCCCGGAGGGCGAGTTGGAGGAGAAACTGGAGGTCCGGGAGCTGAAGGGTGAGGAGCTCAAGGAACTCAAGTCCCTGGTGCCCGGCGGCGTCGAGCTGGAGGAGGATCGATCCGGGGAATCCTAATTTAAGGGACCCGTCCCGGCGGCCCGATCCGAGGTCGTAGCGACGGGGGGAACCCCTCGGTGAACCTAAGGTCCCAGAGGAGGATGGCCGCGGACATACTCAAGTGCGGCGTCCACAGGGTATGGATCGACCCCGAGAGGATGGACGAGGTAGCCCGCGCCCAGACCAAGGACGACATCAGGCGCCTGATCAAGGAGGGAGTCATCAGGAAGAAACCGATCAAGGGCCAGTCCAGGGTCAGGGCGAGGAAGAGGCACGAGCAGAGGAAGAAGGGCAGGCAGAGGGGCCCGGGTCGCAGGAAGGGAGCCAAGGGCGCTAGGATGCCGAGGAAGAGGCAGTGGATCCAGAGGATAAGGGCCATCAGAAGGGAACTGAGGAGACTACGCGACGAGGGCAAGATCGACCGTAGCACGTACAGGAAGCTGTACATGATGGCCAAGGGTGGCTACTTCAGGGACAGGTCACACCTCCTGATGTACATCGAAGAACACGACCTGTGGAAGAAGTGAACACGTAAAAACAGGGGTGTTTCCCCTTGGCGACAGGCCCCAGGTACAGGGTACCCTTCAGGAGACGCCGCGAGGGCAAGACGAACTACTACAAGAGACGCGAGCTGATAAAGGCCGACGCCCCGAGACTCGTGGCCCGCAAGACCCTGAAACACAACATAGCCCAGATAATCGACTTCGCCCCGGCGGGCGACGTGACCCTCGCCTCCGCCCACTCCAAGGAACTCGAGACCAAGTACGGGTGGAAGGCGTACACGGGGAACGTACCCGCCGCCTACCTAACCGGCCTCCTATGCGGCTACAGGGCGCTCGACAGGGGCATAGAGAAAGCCGTGCTCGACATAGGCCTACACGTCCCCAGGCGCGGATCGAGGGTCTTCGCCGTCCTGAAAGGCGCCGTGGACGCCGGCCTGGAAGTACCCCACGACCCGTCCGTGTTCCCACCCGAGGACAGGATCAGGGGAGAACACGTGGCCAACATGGCCCGCGCCATAAAGGAAGAGGACCCCGAGGAGTACGAGCGCAGGTTCTCGGGCTACCTGGAGCGCGGACTGAAACCCGAGGAACTACCCGAACACTTCGAGGAGGTCAAGGCTAAAATCCAGGAGGAATTCGAGGGCTGAACCTTTCCCGCGGGGTGAGTCACGGTGAGCGTCCCACCGTACCTGGAGGAGTGGGAGCCCAAGACCAAGCTGGGACGCCTCGTCAAGGAGGGAGAGATCACCTCCATAGACGAGGTGTTCGCCCAGGGATGGAAGATCCTGGAACCCGAGATAGTCGACTGGCTCCTCCCCGACCTGGACGAAGAGGTCCTAGACGTCAACATGGTACAGAAGATGCACAAGTCGGGTAGAAGGGTCAGGTTCAGAGTCACCGTAGTGGTAGGAAACAGAGACGGTTTCGTAGGCGTCGGCCAAGGCAAGGCCAGGGAGGTCGGCCCCGCCATAAGATCCGCCATCGACAACGCCAAGCTCAACATCATCAAGGTGAGAAGGGGATGCGGGAGCTGGGAGTGCGGTTGCGGTAGACCGCACTCGGTACCCTTCAAGATCACCGGCAAGTGCGGCAGCGTCAGGATAACCCTCAAGCCCGCCCCGAGGGGAACCGGCCTGGTCGCCGGAGAGACCGCCCAGAAGGTACTCGAGCTCGCCGGTATAGAGGACGTGTGGACCAAGACCACCGGAGGTAAAGGCAAGGGCGAGACCAGAACCACCATCAACTTCGCCAAGGCAACGTTCGACGCGCTGAAGAACCTGATCTACATGCGCATGAGGGAGGAGGAAGCCGAGAGACTCGGTATCGTCAGCGGCAGCGCCGAGGGGGCCTAAGGCTTGGCCGAGACCGACGAGAAGAAGATGGAAGAGGCCAGGGAGGTCGTGGAGCAGGTCTCCGAGGTCGAGAGACTCAAGGCCGAGCTCGAAGGCAGGGAGACCGCCAAGGAGGCCGCGGCGGCCAGGGCGAAGGACGAGGCCGGAGTCCTGGTCTCCCCCAAGGCGAGGGAGTACGAGAGAGCCACCCAAAGACTCGCCGTGGTCAGGGTGAGAGGCCCCGTCGGCGTCAGGCGGGACATAGAGGACACCATGAGGATGCTCAAACTCCTCAAGAGGAACTGGTGCGTCCTCGTCGACGACAGACCGAGCTACGTCGGCATGCTCGAGAAGATCAAGGACTACGCCACGTGGGGCGAGGTGGAACCCGAGGTCGTGGCCGAGCTCCTAAGGAAGAGGGGAGAGCTGGAAGGCGGCAGAAGGCTCACGGACGAGTACATCAGGGAACACACGGGTTACGACGGCATAGACGAGTTCGCCGAGGCCTACTGCGAGTTCGAGGTGGAGCTCGACGACATACCCGGGCTCAAACCCTTCTTCAGGCTCCACCCGCCCAGAGGAGGGTACGAGAGGGGCGGTATCAAGAAACCCTTCACGCTGGGCGGCGCGCTCGGGTACCGGGGGAAGTACATCAACGACCTCCTGATGCGCATGATCTGAAGGGGGAGGGACGGTCATGGTCGTCCGAAGGCGCAAGAAGTCCCCGAAGAAGTACCGAGGCTCAAGAACGTGCGGCGGAGGCCACCACAGGAAGAGGAGCGGCGCCGGTAACAGAGGAGGCAGGGGCATGGCCGGATCCCACAAGCACAAGTGGTTCCACGTGATCAAGTACATGCCCGATCACTTCGGCAAGCACGGCTTCAACAGACCCCCGAAACTCGTCAAGGAACCGAACATAGTCAACGTAGGAGACCTCGACGTGATGGCCGACCTCCTCCTCGAGGAAGGCATAGCCGAGAAGGAGGACGACAGGATAGTCATAGACGTGACCGACGAGAGGCTCAAGAAGTACGGCGGGCCCTTCGACAAGGTACTCGGCAGGGGACGCGTCACCAGACCCCTGGTCGTCATAGCCCCTGAGTTCTCCGAGAAAGCCGTGCAGAAGTTGGAAGAAGCGGGAGGCGAAGCCAGAGAGTTAGAAACGTGACCCAAAAGGGATGATCGACGGTGGCAGAGGAGTGGCTAGAACGCCTCCGCCCCATCCTAGAACGCCTACCCGAGGTCGAGGTCCCCCGCCAGCACGTCCCCTTCAACACCAAACTCTTCAAGTACACGGCCATCCCCCTTATCATCTACTACATCCTATGCGAGATACCCCTCTACGGCCTCTCCCCCCAGGCCGTCGACTACTTCGCGAACCTTAGGGCCGTCATAGCCGGCAGCTTCGGCTCCATAGTCACCCTCGGAATAGGACCCATCGTGACCGCGTCCATAGTCCTACAACTCCTGGTCGGAGGCGACCTCCTCAAGCTCGACCTCACCGACCCCGACGACAGAAGACTCTTCCAAGGCCTCCAGAAACTCCTCGCCATAGCCCTCTGCTTCTTCGAAGGAGCCATGATGGTGTTCGGGGGAGCCACACCCCCCGCCCAACCCAGCCCGCTACTCGACCTCCTGCTCATCCTCCAACTCGCAGCCGGAGGTATCATGATCATATACCTAGACGAGGTCGTCACCAAGTGGGGTATCGGCTCCGGAGTCGGACTCTTCATCGTGGCCAACGTGGCCTCCCAGATCCTCGTAGGAGCCTTCAACCCACTACCCAGCCCGCAACAACCCGGAAGACCCGCCGGAGCCGTCTGGGCGTTCCTCTACACCGCCATGCAAGGAATGCCCGACTGGACGCTACTCGCCCCGGTACTCGGCGCCCTGGCCACGTTCCTCGTGGTACTCTACGTCGAAGGCATAAGGGTCGAGATCCCCATAGCCTTCGCCGGCATAAGGGGCGCCAGGGGCAGGTTCCCCGTAAGACTACTCTACACGAGCAACATCCCCGTCATCCTCGCTTCCGCCCTCTTCATGAACATCAGACTCTGGGCCCTAGCCCTCCAAAGGGCCGGCATACCGATCCTCGGCAAATTCAACGCCAAAGGCCAACCCATATCCGGTCTGGTCTACTACCTATCCCCACCCAACAGCATCATCAAGACGATATCCGACCCCGTCCAAGCGCTCGTGTACTTCGTGTCCATGACCGTCACGGCCACGTTCTTCTCCATACTATGGGTGGAGCTCACCGGGATGGGGCCGAAGGACATCGCCAAACACCTACACCAGGCCGGCCTCCACATCCCGGGCTTCAGACGCGACATAAGGGTCCTGGAGAAGAGACTCGAGCGCTACATCTACCCGCTCGCCGTCATGGGAGGAGCCTTCGTCGGAATGCTCGCGGCCGGCGCCGACCTGGTGGGAGCCCTCGGAGGAGGTACGGGAGTCCTCCTGACGGTATCGATACTGTACAACATGTACGAGGAGATCAAGCGCGAGAGGATAATGGAGGCTCACCCCGTGGTCAGGAAATTCCTCGAGAGAACCCTCAGGTAGGGGGAACCCGAGGTGGGTAAGGTGATAGTAGCCACAGGGGTACCGGGCGTAGGCGCCACGACGGTCACCGAGAAGGCCGTCGAACAACTCGACGGTTTCGAACTCGTCAACTACGGCGACGTCATGCTCGAAATAGCCAAGGAGGAAGGCCTCGTCGAGGACAGGGACGAGATACGCAAGCTGCCCGCCGAGAAACAGCGAGAGATCCAGAAACTCGCCGCCAAGAGGATCGCCGAGATGGCCAAGGAGGCCGAGGGAGGCGTCATCGTGGACACGCACTGCACGATCAAAACACCCGCGGGCTACCTCCCCGGCCTCCCGGAGTGGGTCCTCAAGGAACTGGATCCCGACATGCTCGTACTCATAGAAGCCGACCCCGACGAGATAATGATGAGAAGGGTCAAAGACGCGGACGTACGCAAGAGGGACTACGACAGGGCCGAGGAGATACAGGAACACCAGACCATGAACAGGATGGCCGCCATGGCCTACGCCGCCCTCACCGGCGCCACGGTCAAGATAGTCGAGAACCACGACGACGCCCTCGACGAGGCCGTCAAGGAGTTCGTGGAGGCCGTCAAGGCCCTCTGACGGGGACGCGCTGTTGTCGTTCTACCTCTACCAGTACATCGGCCCCTACTTCGCCCCCGTCGTATCCCCCTTCGTCAAGGCCTTCGGCCCCGCCCTCGGCACCCTCGTGATAGCCGCCATAGTCATCTTCTTCATCGACGTCGTCTACGAGATAATCATGGACAAAGAACTCATGGAAGAACTCCAGGAGAGCGGCAAGAGGATCAAAGAACTCCAGAAGAAACTCTCAGCCGCCAAGGCCGTAAGCCCCGAGAAGGCCAAGGAGATAGAGGAGGAGATACTCAAGGAACACAGCAAGATCATGAGCAAACAGGCCCAGGTCATGAAAACCCAACTCCTAGGCATGGCGATAACCTTCCCACCCATCATAATCCTGGTCTACGGCGTCGAGTACAAGCTCTCCCACTGGACCGTCAAACTCCCCTTCAGCATCCCCTACGTGGGCAACACCCTGGGCCCCGTGGGCTGGTACTTCCTCTGCGCCATCACCGTGTCCGTGACCATCAAACCTTTAGCCGAACTCCTGGTCGCCGCGCTCGAGAAACGGGGGTGAACCGAGGATGCCCGCGCCCAGACAACGCTCCAGATCGAGGAGACGCGTGTACAAACGCACACCCGGAGGCAGGACCGTCATCCACTACGAGAAGAAGATCCCGAACTGGCCCAAGTGCGGGGCCTGCGGCAGGAGACTCAACGGCGTCATGAGAGGCAGGAACGTGGAGATGAAGAACGCCCCCAAGTCCAGGAAGAAAGTCAACAGACCCTACGGCGGCGTCCTATGCCCCGAATGCGCCAGGAAGCTCATCAAGGACAAGGTCAGGTACATGTACTGGGAGCGCAAGCGCGAGCAACCGTGGCTCCCACCCTTACCCAGCGAGGAACCCCCGGAACCCCGCGAGTAACCCGCGGGGATGACCGCAGATTCCACTGGTAATAACCATCGGCGGGCCCCCCGGCTCCGGCACCACCACGATGGCCCGCCGGATCGCGGAGGAATACGGCCTCGAACACGTCTACGCGGGCAAGATCTTCCGAGAGATGGCCGAGGAACACGGCATGACGCTCGAGGAATTCTCCGAGTACGCCGAGGAACACCCCGAAATCGACCTCGAGATAGACAGAAGACAACGCGAGGCCGCCGAACGAGGGAACGTGGTCCTCGAAGGCAGACTCGCCGCCGCCGTCGCCACAGGACTCATCCCCGAACCCGCGGACAACGTCGCCACCCTACGCATCTGGCTCAAGGCGCCCCTCGAAGTCAGGGCCGAAAGGGTGGCCGAAAGGGACGGCCTCGACGTGGAAGAGGCCATGGAGAAGATAAAGAAACGGGAAGAGAGCGAGCTGAAACGTTACGAGGAGATATACGATATCGACCCCACCGACCCCGACCTCTACGACCTAATCCTGGACACATCCCTCTGGAACGTGGACGAAACCTTCCGCATCCTCAAAAC
>JAADCQ010000001.1 GCA_013154335.1 Methanopyri archaeon | reverse complement strand
GGGTCCATGGGGGGAGCGTGATCGTATCCCCAGAACACGTTCGAGTCGGGGTACTCCTCGTACTGGGTGTAGGTGCTGTACGGAAGTCTGGCGAAGAGGAAGTCACCCTGGGTGGTGTCGTTGTAGGGGGCCACGTCGACGTTTGCGGTGACCTTGGGTGAGTACGGGGTTTCGTCCCAGTACGGGACACCCTCTTCCCAGATGATGTCGTAGGGCTGCGGGACCTGGACGACGATCGGTCTCTGGTTGATCACGTCGTAGTAGTTGTTGGCCGTGATGGCGTAGATGTAGATGTGGGAGTTGGAGTCGCCCGTGAACTGGGAAAGGGGTGGGAACTCGATCTCGTAGATGTCCTTCAGCCCTAGGGCCGAGGCCTTGATCCTGAAGGCCCAAAGCGCGACCTGTTGGGTGTACGTTCCGTTGGCCGTGGCTATCGTGGTCATGACGAACGCGGGTACCATGTTGTCGGACGTGTACTCGGATATGGAAGCCGTCCAGTCGACGAGACCGACCCTTACGGTGACGCTCTTGCCGGTGCTGTCGATGACGGTGATCTCGTAGTTGGTGGCCTTTCCGGTCGGGATGTTCGTGGCCGCGTACACTATCAGGAGCTCGGTTGGGTAGGTTCCGCTCGGTAGTTTAGGCATCTGAAGGGTGAGACCGTCGGCGTCGAACGAGTTCAGGGAGTCGGCGGGACCGAGGTAGAACGGGGATACCTCACCGTCCGGGAACCCGACCTTGTAGATACCGGAATAGTAGTAAGCGTTCTGGTAGTACATTATCTGACCGACGGCTACGGTGGTCTTAACCTCCTGGGGTTTGGAGGGGGTGGCCCCGTAACCGTCGTACAGGAAGTGACCTTGACCGTCCATACCGGTCTCGTACAGGGTGGACGGGTACACGCTATCGGGGGCGCCTGGGTGACCTACGGTATCCATAGCGTACTTGGGCAGCTGGGGCTGGGTTTGAGCCGATACGGGCGCGAAGGACGCTAAGAGTGCGAAGATCACGACGGGAAGAATCAGTCGTTCGTTCAACGCGTACCCCCCGTGCGGGGGTAGGTGTCCACCCGGGTACAACACCTACCGATTTAAATCGCTTTCTCGATCGGGGCGCGCCGGTTTTAAGGCGGTCCCTCGGGTCGGTCGGGGGGTCGGAGGTTGTCGGAGGAACGCCTGGTCTACATCAACGGTGAGCTGGTCCCGAAGGAGGAGGCCAAGGTTTCGGTGTTCGACCACGGGTTCCTGTACGGGGACGGCGTGTTCGAGGGTATAAGGGTCTACGACGGACGCGTGTTCAAGCTGGACGAGCACGTCGACAGGCTCTACGACTCGGCGAGGGCCATCATGCTGGAGATCCCGATGTCGAAGGAAGAGATGAAGGAAGCCATCATCGAGACCGTCCGCGCAAACGGCCTCAGGGACGCGTACATCAGGGTGGTCGTGTCCAGGGGTGAGGGGGACCTCGGGCTCGACCCGGAGAAATGTCCCGAGCCCAACGTGGTTATCATCGTGGAACCTATGGACCCGCTCTACGGGGACCTCTACGAGAGGGGTATTCGCGTAATCACGTCGTCGATACGGAGGATCCCCCCGGAATCGCTCGATCCTAAGATCAAATCGTGCAACTACCTGAACAACATCCTCGCAAAGATACAGGCGAACCTGGCCGGTGTCGAGGAAGCGATAATGCTGGACCACGAGGGATACGTGGCGGAGGGTACCGGTGACAATATCTTTGTCGTTGAAAACGGTGAGGTTTTCACACCACCAGACGATACCGTTCTGAGGGGGATAACGAGGCAGACCGTGATGGAGATCTGCGAGGAGCTTGGGATCCCCGTGCGCGAGAAGAGGATAACGTTGGGCGAGTTGTACTCGGCGGACGAGGTGTTCCTGACGGGTACCGCGGCCGAGGTGGCACCCGTGAGGGAGGTGGACGGTAGGAAGATAGGGGACGAGTGTCCCGGTCCCGTGACCAGGAAGATCATGAAGAGGTTCCGTGAATTGACGGAGACGGAGGGCGTTCCGGTGTTCGAGGACTAGGGGCCCCGGCCCCCTTGTCCCTGACACGCCTCATCAAGGGAAGCCTCACGGTACTGGCGGGTTCCCTGCTCCTAAGGCTCGGCGGTTACGTGTACCGCCTGCTCGTCGGTAGGATGTTGGGCCCGGCCGGGTACGGTATCGTCTCCGCCACCATGGTCGTCCAAACCATCGTGATGTTCCTGGCCACCGTCGGCGTGCCCCCCGCGATAGCCAGGTACGTGGCCCGCTACAGGGCCCTCGGCCAGTGGGTCAAGGTGAAGCAGTTCATCCTGGTCCCGATGGTCGTCTTGACCATGTTCTCGTCGTTGGTGGCCGCCATCCTCGCCTTGACCTCCCCTTGGCTCGCTTGCTACTACTTCCACAACCCTTACCTGACCATCCCCCTCATCATAACGGCGCTCGGTATCCCGGCCGCGGCCTTCGCGTCCTGCGTGAGGGGCGCTTTCCAAGGGTTCAACGACATGAAGAGGTACGTGAACACGCAGTTCGTGGAGCAAGGGACCAGGGTCGGCGGGGCACCGGCCCTGATCGAGGCCGGGTACGGACCGACCGGTGCCGTGTTCTCCTCGGCGCTCCTGGCCTACCTCGTGTCCGGGGCGTACGGTTGGAGGGTCCTGAAGAAGAGGTACCTAAGGGCCATACCCGACGCCGGTAGACCCCTACCCCCCGGTATGGTGGTGAGAGAGGTACTGACCTTCGGCCTACCCACGGCCATGACCGGGATCGCGGACATGCTCCAATCCAACGTCGACCTACTCGTGATCGGGTTCTTCCTGGGAACCACCGCCATGGGCCTGTACGACGCCGCCGGTCCCATAGCCAGGCTTCCCACGACGCTCTGCGCGGCCGTGGCCACCGCCCTGTTGCCCGCCGCGTCCGAGGCGGACGCGCTCAGGGACAGAGCCACCCTCAAGAGGTACGCCCACGTCGCCGTCAAGTCGCTATGGACCCTCCTGGTACCCGTGGCCGTCGTCACCGGCGCGCTGTCGAAGCCGCTGATAGTGGGCTTCTTCGGGGTCTCGTTCGGTGAGGGCGCCTCCGCGCTCTACGTGCTCCCGGCGGCGATGGCGTTCATAGTCATGTTCAGGAGCTGCGCGAGCATGCTCCAGGGAATGGGGAAGCAGAACCTGCCCATGCTCGTTCTCTTCACCACGGTGGCCGTCAACACCGTCCTTAACGTGATGCTCGTGCCCTCGTTCGGGATATGGGGGGCCTCCGTCGCCACGGCTTTCGCCGATTGGCTCGCCATGATAATGATAGTCCGGGCGGTCATGGCGAACACCGACCTGACGCTGAAGCTCAGATGGGTCATGGCGCCCGTGATCGCCGGGGTCCCCTCGTGGTACGTGGCCAGATGGGCGTGTCATCTGCCCCTACCGGACATACTGATCGCGCTCGTAGGGGCGATCCTGGCGTTCGCGGTGTACGCGGTCGTTCTCGTGGTGCTCGGCGGGGTCAGCGACGTCGAGTGGGAGGTCATGGAAAAGGGGGCGGAGCGCGTCGGTTTCCAAGGGATCGTCAGGGCCATGAGGGCGTTGGAGGTGGTGCGAGGATGAGCCTAGCGGTCGCTTTCAAGGCCCTCGCCGCCGAGAGAATGGCCGAGGAGATGCCCCTGGTCGAGGTCGCCCTGAGACTGGACGTTGACGTCTCCACGGTATCGCACTACCTCAGGGGAGATTACCCCTCGGAGGACGCTAGGGACGCGGCCGCCGAGATCCTCAAGGAGGTACCTCCTTTCTCCCTCTGGGCGTGGTTGTCCAGGGAGCTGGGCGAGAACGTAGCCGTCGAGGTCCTGAAGTGGTTGGCCGATTGGGAGGCCGAGGTCCTGCGTGACGAGGAGAGGTGCATCCTGTGCGGTAGGTGCACCGACCGTTGCAGGTTCGACGGGTGCGTGGGGTGCGGGGAGTGCGTGCGAGCGTGTCCCGTGAACGCCAGGGAGTTGATCGTTGAATCGGATCGTTACCGTTTCCGTATGTCGCCCTCGGACAGATAGAGCTCCACCATCCTCACGATCCTATCCGCGGCCTCGGGGACGGCCCTTTCCACGGGTTCGGACAACCCCGGTTTGACGTCCGGTATGGGTAGTTCCTTCACTTGACAGCCGACGATGACGAAGTCGATCCCGAGCCTCTCGTGAACGTCGAGCAGGGCGTCCTCCAACGGCCAGCCGTGCGCGTCCACCGGGATGCACCTGCCCGTCCTCCTGAGGTCTTCGGGCCCGAGTTCGACCAGGGTGCCCGGTTCCAAACCCAGATCCACGGCGTCCGCTACGACGACGAACTCGGTCTCCGTGTCCTCGTCCATCAGCGAGAACACGTGCTGGGGTGCGCCCGTACCGGCGTCCAGGATCTCGACGTCGGGGTGTTCCCATCCCCGTCGTTTGAGCTCCTCGACGACCGCGATCCCGAAGCCGTCGTCCCCGTACAGCGGATTCCCGCACCCGACGACGAGGACCTTCTTCTTCAGGTAGGATAGCAAGGGGGATCCCCCGTTGAGCGTTCGACGGATAGCGTTGGAGAGGGTCGAGAGGCTCCTGGACTTGGCCTGGGAGACCTGGAGGGACGACCCGGACCGCGCCAGGAGGTACGTCGAGCTCGCCCGGAAGATAGCTATGAAGGGTAGGGTGAGGCTGCCCCGGAGGCTGAAGAGACGGTTCTGCAAGCGGTGCAACGCCCCGTTGATACCGGGCGAGACCGCTAGGGTTCGTCTTCGGACGAATCGGATGCCTCACGTGTCGGTGACGTGTCTCGAGTGCGGGACCGTGTACAGGTACCCGTACCTCAGGGAGGTTAAGGAGAGGCGACGGAAACGATCGGTAAGAGGGGGAGGTGAGCGTGGTCAAGAAGAGGCTCAGCGGTAGGATGAGGAGGAGGTTGAGGGCCAAGGGTGTCCTGTTGGAACCGGTGGTGAGAGTGGGTAAAGATGGCCTTACGTCAGGCCTCATACAGGAGGTGGATAGGCAGCTGGAGGATAAGGGTCTGATCAAGGTTAGATTCGAGAAGAGTGCGGTGAGGAAGTGGGACAGGAAGGAGTTGGCCGAAAGGTTGGCCGAGCTCGTGGACGCGGAGCTGGTGGACGTTAGGGGGAGAACCGCGGTCCTGTTCAGGCCCAGGGAGGGCTGGTCGAGGTTCAGGGGGTGACCCGGAGTCGTTCTTTTATACGGGCCGTACCGTCGGCCGGGTCACGAGCGGGGGTGTAGGAGGACTTGTACGACGCGTACTCCGTGCCCGGAGGGGAGCTGGTCGAGAGACTAGCGGAGAAACTGAAGGAATTCGACGAGATCGAGCCGCCGGAGTGGGCGGACTACGTCAAGACGGGTAGGCACAAGGAGAGACCGCCCGAGGACCCGGACTGGTGGTACACCAGGGTCGCCGCGGTCCTGAGGCGTGTGTACATGGACGGTCCCGTCGGCGTCGAGAGGTTGAGGACGTACTTCGGTGGCAGGCAGGACAGGGGATCGAGGCCGGAGAGGTTCAGGAAGGGCAGCGGGTCGATAGTTAGGAAGGCCCTGCAGCAGCTCGAAGAGGCAGGCCTCGTCGAGAAGACCGAGGAGGGCAGGGTGGTCACGCCCGAGGGCAGGTCGCTGGTGGACTCCGTCGCCCACGAGATAGCGAAGGAGAAGGGGTACACTGACAAGTTCGTGCCCCCGTACTGAGCACGGGGCGTTCCCGTTGCCGCTGGACGAGAGGGAACTCGAGAGGATCAGAAGGAAGAAGATGATGGAACTGAAGCGTAGGATGGAGGGCGCGGAGGCCCGGGAGAAGGGTCCCTCCGAGGAGGAGAGGAAGGCCGCGGAGGAAGCCGCCCGTAAGGCCATCCTCCGCCGCTACCTGACCCCGGAGGCGAGGGAGAGGCTCGCCAGGGTAAGGCTCGTGAGGCCCGAGCTCGCCAGGGCGGTCGAGGATTACATCATAAGGCTGGCCCAATCCGGGGGCATTCCCGAAGGCAAAAAACTGGGTGAAAAGGAGGTTAAAAACCTCCTTAGAAAACTCTCTGAATCCACTAGGAGGGACTTCAGAATAAGGATAGATAGGAAGTAAATCTCGGGGGTGTATCCCCTTGGCCAAGGCGAAACCCCTGGGTAAGAAGCTGAGGATGGGCAAGGCGATCAAGCAGAACCGCAGGGTGCCACCCTGGGTCACCGTGAAGACCGGTGGTAAGGTCGTGGACCATCCCAAGAGGAGGCACTGGAGGAGGAGCAAGCTGAAGCCGTGATCGGGGGCGTAGGAGTTGGCGGAGGGTGAAGTGGTGGAGGAACGCGTCTACACCGTGCCCCTCAGGGACGCGAAGAAGGCGCCCCTGAAGAAGAGGGCCCCGAGGGCCGTCAGGGCCCTGCGTGAGTTCATAGAGAGGCACATGAAGGCGGAACGCGTGATCATAGGGAACGACGTGAACGAGAAGATCTGGGAGAGGGGCATCAAGAAACCACCCTCGCGCGTACGCGTGCGCGCCGTGAAGTACGAAGACGGCACAGTCAAGGTCGAGCTGGCGGAGTGAGCATGGCAGTGGTCAGGATGTCGGTCCGCGGGGACCCCAACGTGGGCGCGTGGATAGCCGCCTCCGAGGACCACGCCCTCGTCCCGCCCCTGCTCAGCCGGGGCGACGTCGAAACCGTCGAGGAAACCCTGGACGTCACCGTGATCGTGACCACGGTGGCCGGCAGCAACCTCGTGGGAACCATGGTGGCCATGAACTCGAACGGGGCCCTCCTCCCCAGGAACGCGGAACCCGAGGAGATCAAGGCCCTGGAACGCGAGGGGATAGACGTGGACACGCTCCCCTCCAAGATGAACGCCGTCGGCAACATAGTTCTCACCAACGACAGGGGCGCCATCGTGCACCCCGAGCTCGACACGTACGCCGTGGAGACCGTGGAAGACGTCCTGGGAGTCAGAGCGGAGCCCATGGACGTTGGGGGCGTGAAGACCCCCGGGTCCGCCGGCGTGGCCACCGAGAAAGGCGCCCTGGTCCACCCGGCCGCCACACAGGACGAGCTCGAAAGGATAGAACGCGTTCTGGGGGTCCCCGCGGACGTGGGTACCGTCAACAAGGGATCACCTTTCATCGGCTCCGGCCTAGTCGCGAACTCCGAAGGAGCCCTCGTGGGCGAGGAAACCACCGGTCCCGAACTGGCCAGGATTGAGGACGTTTTAGAACTGATTTAAAATCGGGGGTGTGTCTCGCTTTGGTGGAGCCCAAGGTGTTCAAGATAAAGGGCACGTTCCGAATGGGTGACAACCCAAGACAACCCTTCACCAGATACGTCCCCGCTACCTCGGATGAGGAAGCCCTGGAAAAGTTGTACTCGGACCTCGGTAGCGAACACGGCGTCAAAAGAACCGAAATCGAGATACACGAGATAACCGAAGTGGACCCCTCGGAGGTGGAGGATCCCACCTTACGCGAACTCCTGGGTGTGGAGTGAAGCATGGCCGAGAAGGACGAGAAAGAACTGGCAAAGCTCCAACGTGAACTCCAGCGCCTCCTGGTCGAGATAAACCAGATCCAAGGCAGGATAGAGGCCCTCAACGCCCAGCTCGAACTGATAGAGTCCTCCCTGGGCGAGCTCAACAGGGTCGAAGAGACCCTTAAGGGCATCCAGGAGCTGGAAGGAGGCGAGGAAGTACTCGTGCCCGTCGGCGCGGGCTCCTTCGTGAGGGTAAGCGCCTCGGACACCGAGAGGGTGATCGTGGGCGTGGGCGCCGGGGTAGCCGTCGAGAAGACCATCGACGAGGCCCTGGAGAGCATAGACGAACAGAGGCAGGAGCTAGAGAAGTCACGGGCCGAGGTTCAGAACATGATGAACTCCCTGCTCAACGAGCTCCAGAGCAAGCAGAACAAGGCGCAGGAACTGGCGAGGAAGCTGGAGGAGAAGCGGGCCGAGCTGGCCCAGAAGGCCCAGGCCGGCGGTAGGTGACCTTCCCACGCCCCCCGACGGGTTTCTGGGGGTGCGTCGTGTTTGTTCGGCCGTCTCAAGAAGACACTGTCCAAGGCGAAGGAGAAGGTCGTCAAGAAGGTGGCCTCCAAGTCCGAGGAAGAAGGCGAGCCGGAAGACGTTAAGGAAGTCGAAACGATTAGCCCGGAGACCGAGGAGCCCGAGGAGAAGCCGGAACCCCGACCCGTGGCGGCCGAAGCCGAAGAGAAAGCGAAGGAAGAAACGACGAAGGAAGACGTCGAGGAGACCCGAGAAGAAACCGTCGAGGAGCCCGAGGAGACCGAAGAGGAGCGGGAGGAGGAACGGAAGAAGCTCAAGAAACCCGGTCTCAAGGAGAAACTCAAGAGGGTTGTCACGCGTAAGGTGACCATCACCGAGGAGGACGTCAAGGACGTCTTGGACGAGTTGGAACTTGAGCTCATCGCCAACGACGTTGCCGTCGAGGTGGCGGAGGCCATCAAGGAGGAGCTCAGGGAGAGGCTGGTAGGGAAGGAGGTCAAAGGTAAGTCCAAGATCCCGGAGGTCGTGGAGAAGAGCCTGGAGGAGGCGCTGATCGAGGTCTTGAAGGCAGAGAAGGACGTGGACCTGTTCGAGATCATCGAAAAGGCCAGGGAGGAGGGTAGGCCCGCCGTCATAATGTTCGTAGGCGTGAACGGCAGCGGCAAGACGACGACCATAGCCAAGATCGCCAAGCTGTTGAAGGACCACGGGTATTCCGTGGTCATAGCGGCGGCGGACACCTTCAGGGCCGCCGCCATCGAGCAGCTCGAGGAACACGCGAAGCGACTCGGGGTCACCTTGATCAAGGGCGAGAGGGGCGACGACCCGACCGCCGTCGCGTTCAACGCCGTCGAGCACGCGAGGGCCAGGGGTAAGGACGTCGTCCTGGTGGACACGGCCGGCCGCGCCTACACCGACGTCAACCTGATGAAGGAACTCGAGAAGATGAAACGCGTCCTGGATCCCGATCTCGTGATATTCGTCGGTGACGCCCTGGCCGGCAACGACGCCGTCGAGCAGGCCCGCACCTTCCACGAGTACGTGGGGATCGACGCGGCGATCCTGACGAAAGTGGACGCGGACGCGAAGGGTGGGGCCGTGCTCTCGATCACCAAGGTGACAGGAGCGCCCATAATCTACCTCGGGGTCGGCCAGGACTACGATGACCTGAAGGAGTTCTCGCCCGAGTGGTTCGTCGAAAAAGTCCTATCCTGACGGAACGCCATCCGCCCGGGCGGACCCCTGTCCCCCAACGAAGGGGGTGAAAAACCTTGCTGGGTCTGGGAGACAGGTTCTCCGGGATAGTGGAGAAGATCAAGGGTGCCCCCGTCATAGACGAGGAGCTCGTCGAGGAGGTGGTGCGGGACGTTCAACGCGCGCTCCTCGAGGCCGACGTGGACGTCGAGTTGGTCATGAAGATAAGCGAGAACATCAGGAGGAGGGCCCTGGAGGAGGAACCGCCCGCCGGGGTTCCCAAGAGGGATTACCTCCTAAGGATAGTGTACGAGGAGTTGGTCGACCTCCTCGGGGGCGAGAAAACGGAGAGGCTCGACGTCGACCCGTCCCGCGATCTCAACGTGATAATGCTCGTCGGACTCTACGGTATGGGTAAGACGACGACCGCGGGCAAACTGGCCCGTTACCTGCAGAGAAAGGGCTACAAGGTCGGGCTCGTCGGGGCCGACCCCTACAGGCCGGCCGCGGGCGATCAGCTGAGGCAGATCGCGGAGGAGGTCGGCGCGCCCGTTCACGTGGAGGATTCCGACGACGCCGTGGAGATGGCCAAAGCCGGTGTAGACGCCCTTAAGGACGACGTGGACGTGGTCATCATCGACACGGCCGGTAGGGACCGTTTGAGCGACGATCTGATGGAGGAACTGCGTGAGATCGCGAAGGAGGTCGAACCGCACGAGGTCCTGCTCGTGATCGACGCGACCGTGGGTCAGAAGGCGGGGGACCACGCCGAGGCGTTCCACGAGGCCACCCCGCTGACGGGAGTCGTGCTCACGAAGCTCGACACGGCGGCCAAGGGAGGCGGTGCGCTTTCGGCGGTGGCCAGGACGGGGGCCCCGATCAAGTTCGTGGGTACAGGTGAGAGGATGGACGACCTCGAGGAGTTCAACCCGAAGAGCTTCGTGGCGAGGCTCCTGGGCATCGGTGACATCGACGAGCTCCTCAAGCGGACGGAGGAGATGATCGGGGAGGAGGAAGAGGAGAAGGACGTGCTGGAAGGGGAGTTCACGCTCAAGGACCTGTACGAACAACTCGAGTTGATAAACCAGATGGGCCCTATCGACAAGATACTGCAGTACGTTCCGGGTTTGGGAGCGGGCAGGTCGATGAAGGAGCTGTCCAGCATCACCGAGGAGAGGCTGAAGAAGTTCAAGGTTATAATGGACTCCATGACCGAGAAGGAACTCGAGAACCCTGAGATCCTCAACAGGTCCAGGATAAGGCGTATAGCCATAGGTTCAGGGACGTCAGAGGAGGATGTTATGGAGCTCCTAAACCATTATAAAATGATGAAAAACGTAATTAAGGATATTCAGAGTGGTAGGATACCCAGAGTAGGAGGAGAGTTAGGTAGAGTGATAAGGAACGTGTTGGGGAGGTGATCGAGTCGATGGTGAAGAAGATTTCCAAGTTGTTCGTGTTAGGACTCCAGGAGGCCCTCTACGACACGCACGGACACGCCGCCCTGGCGCTGAACAGGATAGCCGGGAAGGCCCTCCTCGACTACCTCTCCAACGAAGGCCTCCTGGACGTCGACGGTGGCACGGAGGCCGTCGAGGATGCCATGGAGAAGATAATGGAATCCTTCGGCGAAGAGCTGGAGCACATCCACGTGGAGGACGAGGGAGACCGCGTCGTGGTGGAGATACAAGGTTGCCCGTTTTCGGAGGTTACCGAGAAACTGACCGGTACCGGCAAGACGCCCGTGGTATGCCCACTGGTCTCGACGCTGGTTCACCTCATCGAGGAGGCCCTCGACACCAAGGTCCGTATCTCCGAGATGGACTTCGAGGACGGGACCTGCAGGTTCGTGTTCGAAAAGGTGTGAACCTGTACCCCGCCGGCGGGGCCGACGGTCATCGGCGGCTCCGACGCCCCCTCCCGCCGGCCACCTTTCTTAGCGGGGATCATCACCCGTGTGCCCCGGCCGTTGAACGGCGGATCACCGCGGCCACCCGGCCCCTCACCGCCGCCTGCCGAACCGGGGCGGGCCCGCGCTCGGGTTCTGGGGTGAGTGTGATTGAAGGGCAAGGGCACGGCCTACGCCGCGGGCACGGTCGTCAACGCGATCGCGTCCATGAAGGGGTGCGCGTACGCCCTGGATCTAAAGGTTAGGGTCACCGCCGATCCCAAGGCCGAGCCCGGGATCGAGGTCGTCTCCGACGTCGAGGACGACGGGTTGATCGCCGAGTGCGTCAGGGAGGCCGAGAAACTCGTCGACCGTGACCGGAAACCCGAGGGATGGAGGATAGAGGTGGATTCCGACATCCCTGTAGCGGTCGGGCTGGCGAGCAGCAGCGCGGTGTCCAACGCCGTGGTCGAGGCCTGTCTCGACGCGATGGGTGAGGAGGCGGACCCCCTGGACGTCGTCAAGGCGGGTGTCGAGGCCAGCATAAGGGCGGGCGTCACCGTGACCGGGGCCTACGACGACGCATGCGCGTCCTTCCTCGGGGGACTGGTCCTCACGCTCAACGACGAGATGACCCTCCTGGACGTCAGAAAACTACCCTACCCATACGCCGTGGTCCTACTACCGGGCGGGCGCGTCGAAACGTCTTCCGTGGACAAGGAGCGCCTGTCTCTTCTCGCCCCCGCCGTCGACGCGGCCTTCAGGGCCGCCATGGCTGGTGATTACAGGACCGCCATGTTGATCAACACGACGGCCTACGCCCCCGTGCTAGGGCACGACCTGGATCCCGTCCTCGACGCCTTGGAGGTCGGTGCGTCCGCCGCGGGTCTCTCCGGGACGGGACCCGCGATCGTCGCCCTGTGCGAGACGAGGTCCGAGGCCCGCTCGGTCAGGGATTCGTGGTCGGAACACGGGGACGTGATCCTAACGCGAACCGTGGGGCCGGAGCGTGTCCCGTGACCTCCGAAGGCTACGGGAGGAGATAGACAGGATCGACTCCGAGCTCCTAGACCTCGTCATATCGAGGCTCAGGGTGGCCGAGGAGATAGGTAGGGTGAAGGCCAGGGAAGGTGTCCCGCTCACGGACAAGAGCAGGGAGCTCGAGGTGCTCGAGCGATGGAGGAAGAGGTTTAAGGATGAGGGCTTCGACCCGGCGTTGGCGGACGTGTTGGTGGAAGCCTTGTTCCGGGTCAGTAAGGAGGTCCAACGGGGGGTGATCACGGATGGGCAAGGTAAGACCCACGTACGTGAAGCGCCCGGCTCGGGAGATAGTGGAGAAGTACGAGGAGTACCTGACGACGGACTTCGAACACAACAAGAAGGTGGTCGAGATCGTGGCCGAACCGAAGACGAAGAGGCTTAGAAACTTGATAGCCGGGTACGTGACGCACCTGATGGCTCTGAAGGAGAAGGAGAGGGAGAGCGAGGAATAACCCGGGAGTGAAACCGTTTGGGTGAACGCTTTGAAGGAATCATCCCGGCCCTCATAACCCCGTTCACCGACGACCTCAGCGCGGTCGACGAGGAAGGCCTGAGGGAGAACGTCTCCCGCCTCGTCGAAGCCGGCGTCCACGGCGTCGTCCCCGCCGGCAGCACCGGGGAGTCGTCCACGCTATCCCACGCGGAACACAGACGGGTTATAGAGGTGGTAGTGGACGAGGTGAACGGGAAGGTACCCGTCATAGCCGGGGCCGGGTCGAACTCCACGTGGGAAGCCCTCGAGTTGTCCACGTACGCCGAGGACGTCGGCGCCGACGCGATACTATCCGTCGTGCCGTACTACAACAAGCCGCCTCAGGAAGGACTGGTCCAACACTTCTCCGAGATAGCCGAGGCGGTGGAGATACCGATAATCCTCTACAACGTCCCCTCCAGGACCTGCTGCAGGCTCGAACCCGAGACCGCCGCCAAACTCGCCGAGGAGTACTCCCACGTCATCGGGGTCAAGGAGGCCAGCGGCGACCTCGACACCGCCCAAAGGTTCGTCGAAGAATGCCCCGACGACTTCCTACTCATATGCGGGTCCGACGAAGTCTTCCTCCCCTACCTATCGGTGGGAGCCTGCGGCGTCATCTCGGTGACCGCCAACATAGCCCCCGAGCTGATGATAGAAATGTACGAAGCCTGGAGCAAGGGAGACATCGAGAAAGCGAGAGAGATCCACTACGACCTACTACCCCTACACAGGGCCATGTTCGTCGAGACGAACCCCATACCGGTGAAAGCGGCCGCCGAGATGGTAGGTATGGCGTCCAGCCCCCCCAGACCCCCGCTCAAGGAGGCGAGAGAAGACACCAAGGAGCTCGTTAGGAGGGAACTGGAGAGACTCGGCCTCCTGGGGGACTGACCGCTGGACGCGCGTGAGATACTGGACAAGTACCACATGAACACCTACTCCAGGGTCCCCATCACCCTGATCGAAGGAAAAGGCGCCCTGGTTTACGACGACGAGGGCAACGAGTACGTCGACCTCGTGGCCGGCATCGCCGTCAACGTGCTGGGACACTCGCACCCCGCCGTCGTCGAAGCCATCAAAGAGCAGGCCTCGAAGCTGATCCACTGCTCGAACCTCTATTACAACGAACCCCAAGCCGAAGCGGCGCGCCTCCTGGCCGAAACGGCACCCGGTGACCTGAACAGGGTTTTCTTCTGCAACTCCGGTACGGAGAGCGTGGAGTGCGCCATAAAACTCGCCAGAAAACACACCGGCAGGAAACGCTTCATAGCCTTCGAAGGCGGCTTCCACGGCAGAACCATGGGGTCCCTATCCGCCACCTGGAAACCCGAGTTCCGAGAACCCTTCGAACCCCTGGTCCCCGGGTTCGAGCACGTCCCGTACGGCGACCTGGAAGCCGTCGAGAAGAAGATGGACGACGACGTGGCCGGCGTCATAGTCGAACCCGTGCAGGGCGAAGCGGGGATCATCCTACCCCCGGAGGACTTCCTCCGCGGCCTCAGAGAACTATGCGACGAGTACGGAGCCCTACTCATCGTGGACGAGGTCCAGTCCGGCATGGGGAGAACCGGCACCTTCTTCGCGTTCGAACACGACGGAGTGATCCCCGACATCGTCTGCCTGGCGAAAGGGATAGCGGGCGGGGTCCCGGCCGGTGCCACGCTGGCGCGCGAGGAAGTAGCCGCCTCCTTCGAACCCGGCGATCACGGATCCACGTTCGGGGGCAACCCGTTGGCCTGCGCCGCCATCGTCGCCACCGTGAAAACGATCCTGGACGAGGATCTACCCGCCGAAGCCGCCAGGAAGGGCGAGAAAGCCCTACGGGTGCTGTCCGACCTCGAAGACGACGTAGAGGACGTCAGAGGCAGGGGACTCATGATAGGGGTAGAGGTGGGGGACGACGACACCGCCGAGACCATCAGAGACGAGGCTCTCAAGGAAGGCATCCTAGTCAACGTGACCAGCGGGGACGTCATCAGGCTGGTACCACCCCTGGTGATAGAGGATGAACTACTGGAGGAATCGCTGGAGAAACTCGTGGAGATAACCCGGAACGCCCTCTAACCCTCCAGATACCTCCCCAGCCACTTGATCTCGTTCAACTTCTCCACGTCCAGCGCCGACTCCAGCAACCCTTCCGGCTTTTCATACTCGACCTCGCACTCCTCCGACCACGACGGGGTATGGATGACGTCCACGGGCACGTCGTGCTCTTCCATCGGGATCTCACCACGACCTAACACCTGAACGTCGTGCACCGTGGTGTGGACCGGGGTATCCGACGACACCAACCCCACCTGGGAGAGCACGCCCCACTCTATGTCGAAGTACCCACCCCCCTTCCCCAACCTAGCCCCGTCAGGGGCCACCGCCACACATCCCGTCACCACCAGGTCGATAGGGGGAAGATCCTCGGGCATCACCGGTTTACCCTCCCTGAAAGCACCACGTATAGTCGAAGCCTTCCTAGGATTTCTCGGATTCTTAACCACCAAGAAACCCTTTCTCAGCCTAGGAGTAGGCATTATCAGCGTTTTACCGTCCCTGAGAACCCTCTCCCTCACGTGACGCTGAGGCGAGTCCGGATTCACCTTCACGACGTCGGCGTCCCCGTAATCGTCCGTGGAACACAACCTCCGAGCCGCCAGCGGGGCGCCCTTGAAGTTCGGTATACGCCCTTCGATCGGAAACGGAGGGGCCGCCACACCGGCCTCCTCCATCCTCCGCCAAACCTCCGCCCTTATCCGCGCCTTCAACGCCTTCACGTCCTCGGCCACGACGCCGACCCCCAGGGGTGAACCCCGTCGTGGAAGCGAAAACGATCATCGATAGGGTCCTACCCCTGGTTAAACCCGATCCCGAGGAGCGGGATGCCGTCACCAAGGCCGCCGAGACCGTCAGGAGAGAGGTCGAAAACGAACTGAAGGAAGTGGCGCCCGAGGCCAGGGTCGAGCTCATAGGATCCATAGCGAGGGACACGTGGTTGCCCGGCACATCCGACGCGGACGTGTTCTGCGTGTTCCCCAGGGACGTGGACCTGGACGAGATAGTGGAAGTCACGCTGAAAGTCGGCTCCCGGGTCATCCGTAGGCTGGGGGGCGAACCCAGGGAGGACTACGCTCACCACCCCTACGTGACGGGGAAGGTCAAGGTGGACGGGGTACCGCTCGAGGTGGACATAGTCCCGTGTTACGACTCGCCCCCAGACGACCCGAAGACCCCGGTGGACAGGACCCCTCATCACAACAGGTACGTGCTGGAGAACCTCGAGGATCCCGACGAGGTACGCCTTCTCAAGGCCTTTCTCAAAACGATCAGGGCGTACGGGGCCGAAGCCAGGGTGAAAGGGTTCTCAGGGTACCTGTGCGAGGTTCTCGTGATCCACTACGGGTCGTTCCTCGACGTTTTGAAGTCGGCCGCCGACGTGTGGAGACCGGGTTACGTCGTCGACCCACGGGGGTTCGTGGGCGATGTGTACGAGGATCACGACGAGGTCAGGGAGAAATTCGAGGATCAGAACCCGGCCCTCATCGTCTTGGACCCCGTCGACCCGGATAGGAACGTCGCAGCCGCGCTCTCGAGGAGACAGCTGGCCAGGTTCGTGGTAGCGGCGAGGATGTTCCTTGAACGTCCCACGGAGGGAGCGTTCATCCCGAGGAAACCCCAGCGGTTGGCCGCTTACGAGGTGATAGGCGTGGCCGAGACGGGGCATCTCGTGGGCCTCGAGGTGGTCCTCCCGGACGCCCCGGAGGACGTGTATTGGCCGCAGCTGGAGAAGACCGCGAGGAGCACGGTGAAGAGGCTGGAGGACGCGGGGTTCAGGGTCAGACGGTGGACGGTTCACGCCGAGGAGGATAGGGGGCTCGGGTACGTGTTGATCGAGACCGAGGAGCGGGAGTTGGCGCCGGAGGAGTGGAGGGCCGGTCCCGAAGGATGGGCCCAGCCCGAGAGGACGACCGGTTTCGCCGATGCCCACGGCAAGTTCTGGTTCGACGAGGACGGTAGGATGCGCGCCAGGGTGAAACGCAACGCTTTAAAAGTTGAGGATGTACTTTCCGGACTGGAGGGGGCGGACGAACATTTCCTCCTATCCTGGGGCTTCGGGAAGGACATAGCGAAGGCCTCGACCGGCGAGGTGAAGGTCCTCAAGGCCGAGGATGTGGCCTCGCTGGTTCTGGAACTGGAACCCTCGCCCGAGTTGGACGAATTCTTCCGAGGGGATGTTATCTCGAGGCTTTTCGCGTGAGCCCCCCCCCGGCCGCCGCGGGTGATCCACCGGGGAACGAGACGTTTAAAAATACGGCCCCCGGCCCGTCAACCAGAACGCTACAGAGTTTGTTATCCGGGGGTCAAAACCGATGAGGGTCGCCGTCCTCGGTTTCGGTAATCAAGAACTGTACGAAAAGATAGGAGTCGAGGAGCGCTGCGGGGGCGAGCCTCCTTTCGGTGGTGCGGGGATGGCGCTTGATTTCGCTCGTGCGGGTCACGAGGTGGTTCTCTCGGACCCGTTCCTCGACGAGC
>JAADCQ010000092.1 GCA_013154335.1 Methanopyri archaeon | reverse complement strand
TCGCGGACGGGGATCACGACGAGTGGTGGGTCGAGATCGGGGAGGCCGAGGTGGTCCTCACGAACCCGCACATGCTCTGGGTTCACGCGAGGAGGTGCCTATCGCTCTGGAGGTTCGTCACCTCCTCCGTCGGTGCGATCGTGTGGGACGAGGTCCACTTCTACGATCCGAGGCGGGCGAACAAGCTCCTGGGTCTGGCCAAGGCCCTGAGGCACGTGCCCCAGATCTTCATGTCCGCGACCGTGGGCAAGCCCGAACGCCTGGCTCGGGAGATCGAGAGGGCCACCGGGCGCCGCACCGTCCTCGTCCGCGGTAAGGGGATCTCCGCCCCTCGCGTGTACAAGGCGTTCGACAGGACGGTCGAGGAGGACCTGCTCGCGATGCTCGCGGACTTCGCCTCGGACCCGCGCGTCAGGACGATCGTGTACGCGAGGGGGAGGAGTCAGGCCGAGCGGCTGGCCCGGAGCCTGAGGGAGGAGGGTCTACCCGCGGCGTACCATCACGGGGCCCTGCCCGCCGAGGAGAGGGAGGAGGTGGAGGAGGGGTTCAGGCGCGGTGATCTCAGGCTGATCGTGACGGTGAAGACGCTCGAGGTGGGCATCGACGTGGGCGACGTGGGCAGGATCGTGCACCTGGGTCTGCCCCCGCGCGTTTCGGACTTCCGTCAGAGGGAGGGTAGGGCGGGTAGGAGGGGCGAGCCGGCGGAGTCGATCCTGGTCGCGCTCGACTCCTGGTCGTCCTTCGTGTTGGAGAGCCCCGAGAGGTTCGAGAGATTGTACCTGGAGGGGGAGCTGGAGGCCGTTCAGGCGAGGGAGGGTAGCAGGTACTGCCGGACGCCCGGGGAGGCCGAGGAGGAGGGTTTCTACGGTGATCACGACCGGTCGCCGTTGGGGAGGGAGTTCAAGGTCGTGGACGAGGAGACCGAGGAGATCCTCAGGACGGGTGTGTCCAGGTGGGACGTCGTCAGGTACTACGCCCCGGGCGCCCTGTTCGAGCACGACGGTGGCGTCTACATGGTCACCCGTGTGGACCCGGAGGGGGTCGTGTTCGTCAGGGACGCTCTAGAGACGAGGTACCGGTGGGAGGTCGAGTCCGGGTGGTGGTCGGTCGTGATCACCGGGGTCCGGGTGATGGACGCGAGACCGCCCTCGGCGGGCGTGGGTTGGGTCGAGGAGTTCTGGAGCGAGACCAGGTTGGTACCGCCCCCGGGCCGACGGGGCTCGATCGAGGTCGCCTCACGCGACACCGTCCCCGTGCCCCTGCACGTGGAGGTCGAGTCGTACTACGTGACGTTCGAGGACCCCGGGTTGAAGGACAGGAGGTACAGGGACGCCGTGGAGTTCGCCCTCCACGCGCTGACCAGGGGGCTGGCCCTGGCGGAGGGCTACCCGGTCGACAGCATCAGGCACCACGTGAGCGGGGACACGGTGATCCTCTACGAGGCCCCCGCCGCCGTGATGCCGGAGCTCGACTGGGGAGCCGCGTTCGAGGAGGCCCGGAGGATGGTGGAAAGGGGCGTGGACGTGGAGGGGATCAAGCTCCCGGGTTGCCCCTGGCCCGGGCGCCGGAGGCCCGAGGTGAGACCCGAGGACGTGCTGGACCGCCTGGACGCCCTGGAGAGGATCATCAACGGTCTCCTCTACCTGGCGACCGGGACACCGTGACGCGGGATCCGCTCACGTTATGTTCCATTCCACCCGGCGGACCGAGGGGAGGCGCGCTTGGACGAGATCCTCGAGGCCCTCGACGAGGTCCGGTCCAGGTACAGGCTCAGGTCCTCCCAGGAGAGGATGCTGGAGGACATCGAGAGGGCCGTGGAGGAGGGAGACCGCGTCGTCGTGCTCGCGGATAGACCCGGATCGGGCAAGTCCTGGCTCCTCAGGAGGATCGCCAGGCACTACGATGGCAGGGTCCTCTACACCGTCCCCTCCCCCAGCCTCGCCGAGGACGTGTACAGGACCTTCGAGGACTGGGACCTCTCCGTGGAGTACTGGAGGAGGGTGGAGGACTACGGTCGTGTGTGCAAAGTCGGGACAGACGAGTTGTTGAGCGACCTCCTGACGAGGCTGGATCCGGACGAGTTGAGGGTCATCCTGAAGGCGTCGGGCGAGGCGGACGAACACCCGAAGTGCTACCCTTGGTTCTACCGGAAACCGAGGAAGGATAAGCGCAGGGACGACAAGGAGAGGGACCTCAGGCCCCTCTTGGAGATCATCCTTGAGATCGGCGAGAGGGAGTTGGGGAGGGAGAGGGCCGAGGAACTCGTCGAGAAGGTCAGGGAGGCCCTCTACGAGGACAACCCGTTCCTCCTGGGGTTCGCCCCCTGGGACGAGTGCGGGGAGTGCGACATCATCAGATCGCTGAAGGAACCGGCCAGGATCCTTTGCATGTCCTTCAAAAAACTCCTCTCCGCACCGTTCCTCTACGCGTCCCACAGGAGGGCCAGGGAGGCCCTCGGGAAGGAGCCCTTCGTCACCGAGGAGGATTGGAAGGGCGTGCTCGAGGGCTCCTTGGTCGTGTTCGACGACTCTCACGTGCTCCCCGCGGCCCTCGTGGTGGAGGTACCCGGGTACGTGAAGGTCGGCGAGAACAGCCTACGCCGGGAGCTCGACAGGGGCGAGGAACTGACCTTCGACCAATCCCTCATGTGGCAGATCGTGGACTGGGGCAGGGACATACGGAAGGTGAGGAGGGCCCTCGAGACCGGGGAACGGTTCAGGGAGGTGTACAAGCGGCTCGTGTACGAACTCGAGGACTGGATCGAAGGCCTGAAAGAGGCCGTCAAGAGTGAGAAGAACGCCTCCTACCTCGACGCCAAGAAGAACCTCAGCCTCCTCAACGAGCTCGTGAACAGGTCCGAGGAACTCGGCGTGGAGGAGTGGATAGTGATCCGGAGTCCCGGCCGAAGGGGCAACAAGACCCTGACCTTCGCCCCCGTCGTCGAAAACCTCGACCAACTCCTCGGACTACTCGTGGGTCCCGAGTACGTGGACGAGCCCGCCCTCTTCATCGCCGCGGAAAACAGGCCCACCCTACTCGCCCTCAAGGAGGTGGGACGGGCTTGAGGCTAACACTGTTCCTACTCCCCTTGTACGTCAAGAGCAGGGACGCCAACACCCTGGGTAAGATGTTCAGGAAACTCGACTACAGGAACACCAGGTTCCTCATCCTCGACAGGGCCTTCTCGTTCGTGAGGAGCATACACGAGAGCCTCAGGGACTCGTGGCTGGTCAAAGGCATCGGAGACCTCGAACGCCTCGCCGGCAAGGGAGGAGGCGTCGCCGTGGCCGAGATCATGGCCGGACTCGTCGGCGCCGACGTCCAAGGCCTCGACGCCATCATCGTGTGCAGGACCTACCTATCCAACTACGCGGCGCAGCGCTCCATCATCGTCCCACTCATGCTCAAACGGGTGAGACTCGAGACCAAGAACGTGGACGACCCCCTCGACGCCCTCAGGCTCGAGGCCTTCGAGAGCGTCCTGTACGACCTCACGACCGTGGCCGGGAGGGCGATCAGAACCGAACACGGGGAACCACCCTTCACGACCCTCCTCGGGGCCGGGACCGTGGTAGAAGTGGCCCGAAGGTACCCGGAGGAAGCCCTCGACATCTACCACGAGTTCCTCGAGAACACGGGGCTGGACGTGGAAGTCAGGGTACGGGACCCGGAAACCGGGCTCGAACTCACCCTGGAGGAACTACCCGGGAGCGACGTTCAGGTGAAGAACCTCGAGGACGTGAACGGCGAGGCTCTGATCGACTGGATAAACGAGAACGCGACCGCCCCGTGACGCCCCCTAAAGTACGTCCACCCCCGTCAGCGCCTTGATTATATACGATTGAACGGTTGTCCATAGGATATCAAATATCAAACCTAGTTGTATATACCCATGCTTTAATAAAGTCAACGTATACCATAGCAAACCGTATAAACTCACTATAGAATCA
>JAADCQ010000072.1 GCA_013154335.1 Methanopyri archaeon | reverse complement strand
CACCCGATGTAGACCACGACCTGGGCGTCGGACCACTTCGCGAGCTGCTGCTGGGTGACCGTCTTACCGCTACCGAAGGGACCGGGGATGGCCGCGGTTCCTCCCTTGGCGACGGGGAAGAAGGTGTCTATGACCCTTTGTCCCGTTATCAGGGGTTCCTCGGGGTCCAGCTTCCTCTTGTACGGTCTGGGCCTTCTCACGGGCCACTCCTGGTACATCTTGATCTCGTGCTCCTCGCCTTCCTCGTCCTCGATCACGGCGATGGTTTCCTCGATCGTGTACTCCCCATCGGACGCGATGTCGATGACCGTGCCGGAGACGCCGGGTGGAACCATGATCTTGTGCTCGATGACCTCGGTCTCGGGGACGGTCCCCAGGACGTCGCCCTCCTCGACCTTGGTCCCCTCGTTCACGACGGGCTTGAACTCCCACTTCTTGTCCCTGTCCAGGGCGGGGACGAGGATCCCTCTCTCTACGAAGTCGCCCACCTCTTCCCTTATCTCGGGTAGCGGTCTCTGGATACCGTCGAAGATCTGGGAGAGGAGGCCCGGACCGAGTTCCACGGAGAGGAGTTCTCCCGTTCCTTCGACGGGCTCACCGGGCTGGAGTCCGGTGGTTTCCTCGTAGACCTGGATCGTGGCCCGGTCCTCCTCGATGTTGATCACTTCACCGATCAGTCCCTCGTCACCGACTCGGAACACCTCGTACATCTTGGCGCCTTCACATCCCTCGGCCTCGACCACGGGTCCGGCGACCTTGACTATCTCACCCTTGACCGTCCCGTTGTTGGACACGGGTTCCACACCCCTAACGCTCGACCTTCTCGAGGTCGATCTTGACGCCTATAGCGCGCCGGACTATCTCGTCGATCTCGAGCTCTTCCTTCGGACCCTCGGGGCCCGGGACGGACACGAAAATCGGGGTGGCCTTGCCCTCGGCCAGTTTTTCGCGCTGGATCTCCTCGACCACGTCCTTAACCTTTTCCATCACCTCCTCGTCCAACACGATCACGCCTATCTCCGGGTCCGAGGCCAGCTCCTTCAGCTTCTCCTCGGGATCGACCCTATCGGCCTCGAAGGCCCTGACACCCGCGAGCCTGAAGCCCGCGGCCACCCTACCGTCCACTATCGCGGCGATCTTGTACATGGTGGAACGCTCCCCCTAGAACACGACCAGGGGCTCCACGCCCGCTAGCTTCGCGTTCACTATGGAGACGACGTTGTCGACGTCCCGCTGCTTCGCGTACACGGCCGACACGACGGCGGGCGCGCCGATGAGGTCAGTCTCTAGGATCTCGGAAACCAACTCGTATCGAGCTTTCCTAAGGGCCTTATCGAAGGCCCTCGGGTCCTTCTCCTCCATGTACTCCTCCCTGGCCTCCTCGAGGAACGGGCCCAAGGCCGTCCCGGATAGCGTCTCGACGACGTCCGTAACGTCCTCGGCCTGGGCCAACTCCCTCTTCCTCCACTCGAGCAGCTCCCAACCGCCGTCGGCCATCGCCCTCTCCCTTTCCTCGGGGGTTAGACCCAGGAGGATGCCCCTGATCGCGACCTCGACGTTGTACAGGTCGACCTCGATACCCAACACGGGGAACAGTTCCTCCTCGGCCTTCTCCGTCACCACCAGGTCCCACAGGTACGAGTAGTAAGCCCTGTCCAAGGCCGACTCCAGGACGAACAGGTTACCCGTTTCCTCGTACTCGCTGAAGGCCTCCTCCAGGCTGCCGTCGTCGTACGGGGTGCCCTGGAGCAGGTCTATAACCTCCGCCAGGGTGGCCGCTCTCTTGATCTCGTGCCACACGTCCGACGGCAGCAGGACGGGCTCGTCCACGAGATCCTCGGGCTCCGTGCCGGCGTGGTGTGCCCTTACAACGGCCTTCACGTCCTCGAGCTCGTACCTCGCTGTCAGGGCCCTCACGACCTCGTCCGTACCCTCCGGGCTGGATTCGGCCACTTTGAGCAGGGATCTGACGGCGTCCCTCTTGAGCTCCAGCTCCAGGGGCTTGGGATCCCTTTCATCCAACAGTTTCCTCACGGTCTCGGGCTCGACGCGCGCTTCCACCTTGGCGATCACGTCGCGTAGGTCGCCTTCGACCATCTCCTCGATGTCGTCCCTCTCGAAGCACTCGGCCTCGACCGCCTTGGCCCTCGGCATCGGGTAAGCGTAGGGGGCGTACTTCCAGACGACGTCGGTGATCGGAATGGAGAGAACGATGGCCAGGACGGTAACGGCGGCCGCGATGACCGTGAAGAGTACGACGTAGTCCTGAGCGCCGGAGATCCCCAGGAACACGGGTTACTATCCCCCGAATAGGATCTGGGAAACCTCGCGGACTATCGTCGGTCTCATCCTCTCGAGCTTGGCGTCCACGGTGTTGTCGAAGGCCTCCTTACCGTCCGCGCTCTCGGCCACCACTCCCGCCGTGGCGTCTATCGGGTCGCCCAGCTCCACGTCCTTCCCGGTCTCGGCCCTGATGTCGGGGAGTAACTCCTCGAGGTACGTGATGTCGTCCTCCGGCGCCCTCAGAACGACCTCGTCCGCGTCTATGGCCTTGACGGCGGTCATGGCGTTCTCGTGCAGGAACTCGAGGTACTCCTTGGAACCTCTCATCTCCTCGATCTTCTTCTTGGCCCTCTCGATGGCCTCGTTGATGTACCGCTCCCTGACCTGGGCCTCCCTCTGCTTCACCTCCAGCCTGGCCTGCGCGATTATCCTCCTGGCCCTGACCTCGGCTTCCCTCTTGGCCCTCTCCAGTATCTCACGCCTTATGCGCTCGGCTTCCTCCTCCGCCTTGGCGAGTATCTTCTGGGCCTCCTCCTCGGCCTCCTTCAGGATCTCCTCAGCCTCCTTCTCGGCGTCCTCCAGGATCTTGGACTTCAGTTCCTCGAGTCCCACGGGCATCTCCCCCTGAAAGGAAGGTGCGGGGTGATGGGAGGGGTTAGACCATCACCAGACCGAACAGCACCAGGATGGCCGTCAGGAGTCCGTAGATGGCTTGGGTCTCGGGTAGCACCGAGAACACCAGCGCCCTGCTGAATATCTCCTCCCTCTTCGTCGTCGAGGCGGCTCCTCTCGCCGAGGTGACTCCCTGTCCCACACCCGAGAAGCCCGCCAGTCCGACCGCGGCTCCGGCGCCGATCGTGGCCAGGCCGGCGACGGCCGGTGCCTTCGGACCGGCGCCGCCCCCTAGTAAGCCCGTGGACGCCAGCGCCATGATGGCTATCAGCAGCCCGTAGATGGCCCTCGTCTCCGGGAATATCGACAGGATCAGGGACCTCGCGAACGTCTCGGCGCGCTCTATCAGGGCCCCGGATCCACCCGCGGCGGCGATACCCTGACCGACACCCGAGACGCCCGCCACTCCGACGGCGAGACCGACGCCGATACCGATCAATCCCGCGGCCGCGGCCAGCGACTTCGATCCCATGATCGCTGGTAGAAGCACCAGTATGGCGGCCAGCAGTCCGTAGATGGACTGGGTCTCGGGCAGGATCGAGAACACCACCGATCTACCGAAGGCCTCGGGCGATTCGAAGGTCGCCTTGGATCCACCCGCGGCCGCTATACCCTGACCGATACCGGAGGTACCGGCGAAACCCACCGCGATACCGGCTCCGACGGCGGCCAACCCCATCGCCATGGACGGGGAACCTCCGAGTATACCGCAGAACATCATGATCAGTATGGCGATCAACAGCCCGTAGATGGCCTGAGTCTCGGGGAACACGGCGAACAGCAGCGATCTACCGAAGGTCCCCGGGTCCTTCACGAAGTTCTCTATACCCACGGCCGAGGTGATACCCTGACCTACTCCCGATAGTCCCGCCAGACCGACGGCGAGACCGGCTCCCATGGCGGCGAGTCCCACTCCCACGGTTCCGTGGAAGGAACCACCGAACAGTCCCGTCAGCACCATCACCATGATGGCGACCAGCAGCCCGTAGATCGACCTGGTTTCCGGTAGGATCGACAGGATCAGAGACCTGCTGAACGAGGCCGGATCCTTGACCAGGGCGCCGGCACCGCTGGCGGCCGCTATACCCTGACCTATACCGGAGAAACCCGCTATACCGACCGCCAGGCCCGCGCCTATGGCGGCGAACGCCGCGCCCAGGTTCGCACCTTTCAGCGAGCTGGCCGCCACCACGGTCATTATGGCCACGAGCAGTCCGTAGATGGACTGGGTCTCGGGCAGGATGGACATGACTAGGGACTTACCGAACGTCTCCGGGTTCTCCGCGTACGTCCTGACGCCCGAAGCCGCCGCCACACCCTGACCTATGGCCGAGCTTCCCGCGAGTCCAACCGCCAGGCCGGCACCTAGCGCCGCCAGTCCCGCCGTGGTGGACGCGGATCCGCCGAGGATACCCAGGAATACCATGATGAGTATCGCCGTCAGGAGTCCGTAGATGGCTTGGGTCTCGGGCAGTACCGAGAACACCAACGCCCTGCTGAAGACCTCCTCCTTCTTGACGAGCGAGGCGGAACCGCTGGCCGCGGCGAAGCCTTGACCGATTCCTGACACACCCACCAGTCCCACGGCGAGTCCCGCTCCGACGGCCGCCAGGCCCACGCCCAGGCCGACGCCCGCCTTAAGCGTCATGATGCACAGTATACCGACGAGCAGCCCGTAGATGGCCCTCGTCTCCGGTAGGATGGACAGGATGAGCGTCTTGGCGAATATCCTCTCGTTCTCCACCATGGCCCTGATACCGCTGGCCGCGGCTATACCCTGACCGATACCCGACGTTCCTCCGAACCCGACCGCCAGGCCGGCGCCCAAGGCTGCGAGTCCCAGGGCCAAGGTGGCCGACTTACCGACCACGAAGAGCGCCAGTATGGCCAGTAAGAGTCCGTAGATGGCTTGGGTCTCGGGTAGCACCGAGTAAACGATGAGTTTACCGAACACGTCCTTCCGTAGCATGCCTGCGATACCGCTGGCGGCGGCTATCCCTTGACCGATACCCGACGTTCCGGCTATACCCACCGCGAGGCCCGCTCCGAGGGCCACCAGGCCCGTGGCGAGGTTGATGTTCGATCCTAGCATCATCACGGCCATGATCGCCACGAGTAGTCCGTAGATGGCCTGAGTCTCGGGTAGAACGGAGAAGACTATCGACTTACCGAACGCCGCCTCGTCCTCAACTAGGGACCTCGCGCCGCTGGCCGCGGCAATACCCTGACCGATGCCGGACATTCCCGCTATACCCACGGCGAAACCGGCCCCGAGGGCCGCCAGACCGGCACCGAGGGAGGCGCTTCCCATCATTATACCCAGGTTCGCCGCGATTATGATGGCTATCAGCAATCCGTAGATGGCTTGGGTTTCGGGCAGTACCGATAGTACGATGAGCTTGCCGAAGAGTTCCTCCTTGAGCGCCAATCCCTCGACGGAGGAGGCCGCGGCTATCCCTTGACCGATGCCCGAGGTTCCCGCGAGGCCCACGGCGAGTCCCGCTCCGACCGCGGCCAAGCCGACACCGACTGACGGTGACTTACCTCCTAGGATGCCACCGAACACCATCAGGATGATCGCCACGAGTAGTCCGTAGATGGCCTGAGTCTCGGGTAGAACCGAGTAAACGATAGCTTTTCCGAATATGGTTTCATCCTTGACCATCGCGCCGATTCCGGCGGCGGCCGCTATACCCTGACCGATGCCGGATAGTCCGGCCAGCCCAACTGCGAGTCCGGCTCCCAGGGCCACGAGGGCCGTTCCCAACGAGATGGACTTGCCGCCGCCCAGGATCCCGGCGGAGAAGATGATCAAGATGGCCACGAGCAGCCCGTAAATGGCCTGGGTCTCCGGCAGTACCGAGAACACCAACGCCTTACCGAACGTGGTCTCGTCCTCGGCTATGGCTCCGGCTCCGGCCGCGGCGGCGATACCTTGACCGATACCGGACCCTATACCCGCGGCTCCGGCGGCCAGTCCGGCTCCGACGGCGGCTAGGGCGAGTTCGGGACTCACCATTGAACGTGATTCCCCCTTACGCCTTTATCACGAGGTGTTTGCCCTCAACCTTCAGAGGGTCGAACTTCTTACCGCCTCCCTCGTAGAACTGTCCGAAGAATTCCACGTAATGCAAACGTAGGCTGTGCACGAACGCTCCCAGTCCGTTCATGGCCATGTTGAAGATGTGACCTAGCACCAGTATAACGGCGGCGAATAGGTAGCCTATCACTCCTATCTGTTTGGCCATCTTGGCCAGTAGGTTGACCACCATGGCGATACCGGACGTCGACAGACAACCGGCCAGAAGCCTGGAGTACGATAGGATATCACCCATGAACCCGACCGTGTCCAGCGCCGCCAGCGGTCCTGTCATCGCTACCGCGAGTAGCACGCCCAAGCCCAGTATACCCGCACCTGCTAGGGTTATCGGGGACGTTATCCCGCCCTGCGTTACCCCTATCACGGCGGCGAGACCTCCGACTAGGACGAGGAACCACGAGAGACCTTCTCCCAGGAACGCCTTCTTGTCACCTTCCTTCAGCGCTATTCTCATCCCGAAGATGAGTCCGAGGCCCACTTGCAGGACACCGAATCCGAGCGCCACCAGAAGTATCGTGATCGGATCCTTCATTGGATCTATCCACAATGGCTTGATTCCGAACAGGTTACCGAAGTAACCGCCTGTTAGGACTCCCAAGATAACGGTTGCAATACCCGAGTATATCAGAATTTCGGAGAACATTTTCATCTTTTCATCGACTCTTCCTCGGGTTAATCTAATCGCTAAAGCGGCGGCTGTTAATATTGCACCGTACGCTGCATCTGTTAATATGAATCCGAAGTATATCGGGAAGAATATCGTCATGACGGGTGTTGGGTCTATCTCGGTTGGCTTCGGTAGGGAGAACATTTCGACCAGGGTTTCGAATGGTCTGAACGGTCTCGGGTTCCTCAGGCGCACAGGCATCCTCTCGATGTCCTCGGGATCCCTCACTATGACCTCGCAGTACCCATTTGTCGCCTTCTGAACGATCTCTATGAACTTATCTTCTTCCGCTTCCGGAACCCATCCATATACTAAGTAAGTACGTTCCGTCATCGCCATCTTCTCTAGAGTTTCGAACAATCGTCTCTCGTTCTCCAGCAGTTCGATGTGAGCCTCTATCTCCGGAGCGTTCTCTTCATAGTACTCGGACAGTTCCTTCATCAACTCCTTCCTCTTGCCGATAAGATCGTCTATCTCCCTGGAGATCTCCTCGACGACGTCCTTAACGTCGCCCTCCCGGCCTTCGAGCACGGAGTTGACGACGTCGAGCTCCGCGGCACCGTGTCTCCTTATCTCCGGTTCCATCCCCTTGGGGTAGGCTATCACGGCTAGGGGTTCTCCTTCCTCGTACCATCCCACCTGCTCGACGTACACGGGCTCGTCTTCGGCGAACTCGAGCAGGGAGTCCCAGGCCTCGGATCTGACGTGGAAGAGCTTGATGTCGACGTACTCGCCCTCCCCCAGGTGGGACACGTCGAACTCGGCTCCGTACTTGATTATCTCTCTCAGTATCCTCCTGGTCTCCCTCAGGGCGGATATCCGTTCGTTTATCTCGTCGAGTTCTTTCAACCTGGTTTGAACGTCTTCTCTGAGCTTTTCGAGGAATTCCTTGGCCTTCTCAAGGTTCTTCTCGAGCGAAACTAGATCGAACTCGACCTTGATCGGTTCCTCGGCGCTGAAGTAGGATTTCAGCGCGTCGATGGGGCTCGCGGGGTTCACCCTGGCGTGTATGTCCCTGAGGGAATCCCTTATCCTCGATATCTGGGTCAGTACTTCGGCCACGTCGATGAGTATCTCTGGAGGTTCGGCCTTCTCCAACCCGTAGAACTTCTCGACGCCGTACTCCTCCCAGAAGTCGTCGACGTGGAAGTTACCCTCTAGCTGCAGGTGCTTGAGGAGATCGGGGAGCTTCTCGTCGAGGCAGAACACGAAGACTTCCTTCATGGGCTCTATCGCCATCTCTAGGATCACTCCCCGTCACGTTTTGCCCTTCAGAAGGATCTCGACCACCCTTTCGGCCGCCGCGTCGAGGTTCTCTTCGGCCTTCCTCTCCAGCTCCTCAACCCTTAGTTCTCCCTCGCGGCGGATCTTCTTCGCTTCCTCCTCGGCTTCGGCCACTTTCTTGTCCAGGATCTCGTTGGCTTTGGCCTCGGCCTCCTTCTCCGCCTTCTGAACGAGCTTCTCGGCCTTTTCCTCGGCTTCTTCCACTATCTCTTCGGCACGCCGTCGGGCCTCCTCCACCTTCTCCTTGGCTTCCTCCTCGGCCGATCTGATCTCGTCCAGGGCCTCGGCCACGGTGACCATCGCGGATCCCCCCGGCGCGCCGTCCGGGTTCGGTTAAAACGGTAGCGATAGCGATCGGGAGATCAGTCCTTCTCGTCCTTCTTGCCCTTCCTGCGGAACAGCTTCTCGATCTTCCGGATCTTGTCCCGGGGCGAGAGCACGACGACGCGATCGCCGGGTTCTATAAGGACGTCTCCCTTGGGGAGCTCGAGCTCGCCGTTCTTGTACACGGCCACGATCACGCAGTCCTGCGGGACCTCCGCTATCTTCTTGCCGGCTATGTCCGCATCCTCGGACACTTCGAACTCGAGGAGCTCGGCTTCGCCCCGTCCGAACATGATCATGTCGACGACGTTGGGTCTGGTGATCGCCTTCTCGATGAGCTGGGCCGCGCTCCTGTCGGGGTTCACGACGGCGTCGACGCCCAGTCGTTTAAATATGTCCACGAAGCGGTCGTCCGTCACCCTGGATACGACGCGGGGGACCCCGAACTCCTCCTTGGATATCAGGGCTACGGCGAGGTTGACCTCGTCCTTGTCGGTCACGGCGGCGACCACGTCCGCCGTGTCTATCTCCGCGTCCTTCAGGACGTCGATGTCGGTCGCGTCGCCCTCGATCACGAGCGCCTCGAGGTCGGACTGGGCCAGTTCCTGGGCCTTGGACTTGTTCTTCTCGATGATCACAACGTCGTGACCGTGTGCGGTGAGGAGTTCGGCCAGGATCCTCCCCACCCTGCCCCCGCCCACTACCACCACGTACACCCTACTTCCCCCGAATGGCTCTGAGCACGGTTTCGACGGTCCAGTACATGGCGGCCAGGCAGGGCAACACCTCCAGCCTGCCTATCCACATGTGGAATATCAATAGGGCCTTCACGGGGGCCGGCGCGGATGGGGACGTTATCCCCGTCGACAATCCGACGCCTCCTTGGGCCGATGCCACCTCGAACAGGGCGTCGACGAGGGGGTAACCGAAGGCCGAGAGTAGGAGGGCCCCGATCGTGACGAAGAACACGTACGCGCCGGCGATCGAGAACGCGTCGAAGATCTCCTCCTTCTTGAGGACCCTGTCGCCGAGCTTCGGGACCAGGACGCCCCTGACCGGGAGGACCCTCTTGGCGACCGCTACCTTCACGGTTTCGGCCATTATCAGGAACCTGAGTATCTTGATGGCTCCCGCCGTCGATGCCGTGGATCCACCCACTATCATGAGGATGGTCAGACCGAACTTCACGTGGTCCGGGAACGCGCCCACGTTCGTGTCGGAGAATCCGCAACAGGTTATCGCGGATATCGCCTGGTAACCGTAGTAATGGGCCGCGCTCATCGGGTTCCCGCCGGACGTGAGGACGCCGTACAGGGTGATCGCGATCACGAGTCCGACCAGGGTCACGAACTGTCTATCCCGGATATACCATCTGATACCGGCGAAGATGCCCGCCAGGGGACCTTTGGGGTGTGTCTTCAGGGACTTGGCGGCTTTGTAGTGGGTTACGAAGTTCGTGGCGCCGAGTATCATGAGGACGGCCGTTATCGCCTCGATGGTGAGGGAGTGCCAGGCCCCGATGCTGTCCGCCTTCGTGGAGAAACCGCCGGTGGCCACGGCGGTCATGGAGTGGTTGACCGCGTCGAAGGGGGACATGCCCGCGGCCCACAGGGCGACGGCTCCGACCGCCGTTATCACGATGTATATCTTCCACATCTCCTTGGCGGTGTTGACCACGTTGGGTTTGATCCTCTCCTCGCGGGCCTCGGCCACGTAGAGCATGCTCGGGGTCTCGAACCTGAGAATGGCTATCATCGAGACGACGATACCGAGTCCTCCGATCCACTGCATCAGGCTCCTCCAGAACAGTATGGACCTGTACGCGTGGTCTATGTCGGGCATCACGGTGAGCCCGGTGGTGGTCCATCCGGATATGGCCTCGAAGTAGGAGTCCAGCCAGGGCATGTGCTCGCAGTAGTGGAACGGGATAGCGGAGAAGAGGGGGATCAAGAGCCACAGGTACGAAACGGCCACTATCGCGTGCCTCGGTCGGGTTCTGAGGCGCGGTCTGAACGCCCGTACCCCGAGTTCACCCACGATGTAGGTCAGGGCGGCCGATACCGAGAACCAGAGCATTGGATTCCACTCGCCGTAAGCGGCGGCGACGAAGATCGGGGGGACGAAGGCGAGGGAGGCTACCCGGGTCACGGAGGAAAGAAGCCTGAGGACGACCTTGGCTTCCTCGACCGCGGACGAGGGTCTTCCCCCCGATCATTCGCCCCCGACGAGCCTACTGACGATGTCGGCGTACACGGGTCTGGTTATCAGCACGCCGTAGAGGGCGCCGAGCACCGTCATTATGGCGAAGCCCTTCAGGAGCCCCATACCGGCGAAGAACAGCGCGGACATCGCCACCGCGAGCGTCACGAAGCTCGCTATGACCACGCTGAAGGCCCGCTTGATCCTCTGCTTGAGGCCCACCTCGGCGGTGCCCGTCGCTCCCTTCCGCTTTTTCCTCCTTTCGCCCCGTCCGCCGCGTCTCGCGCCCCTGATTATCTCATCCGTGATCACTATCAGGTCGTCCACCCCGCTACCTATCGACAGGATGATACCCGCGAGCGCCGGTAGGTCGATGGTGTACCCGGTGGCCGACGCGACACCGAGCAGGAACGCGACCTCGGAGGCCCCCGTGAACAGTATCGGCCCGACTATCTGCGGCTTCCTGTACCTGGCGGCGATTATCACGGCCACCGCGATGAAGGCCACGGCCCCGGCTATCATGGCCATCCTCAGGAAGTGCTGACCCAGCGTGGCGGATATCGAGTAGACGCCCTCGGGGATCAGCCTCGTGGGTAGCTGTCCCGACTTGAGCACCGCCATTATCGCCTTGGCCTCGGCTTCCGCCTTCTTCCTGGTGGGGGCTCCACCCACTATCTCCAGCTCCCTGGGGGCGTGACCCGCCGCCGCTTCCATCGCCAGGTCCTGCGATATCCGCGGGCTGGATACCTTCTTGTTGTCCAGGTACATGTCTATGGGCTGACCCGGGGCGTTCTTGGCTACCTGGGCGAACTTCTGCGCGCCCTTAGCGCTGAGCCTGAACGGGACGGACCACTGGTAACCCCCGGACACCCTCTCTATCCTGGGGCTGCCGACCGAGACCACGTCCTGGCCCGTGAACACGACCTTGCCCTTGTACTTGGCCACGAACCTACCCTGTTGCGTTATGAGCCGCACCGCCTCCTTCGGCGGTGTACCCGGCATCATGATTATCAGATGGTCGCGACCCACGGGCTGGATCTTAACGCCCTTGAAGCCGAAGGTGGACAGTCTGTTCTCGAGTATGGTGACGGTTTGGTTCATCTCCTTGGTCGACAGGGGCCTTGCCGTCTTGACTATCACCATGGTGCCTCCCTTCAGGTCGAGACCCAGCTGTAACCCCTTGAAGTAGAGGGACGTGGCCGCGAACACCCACACGAGGGCTATGACGAGGATCCTCCAGTTGTTCTTGAGCGTCGACAGCGACGGTCTCAAGGCCCCTTCACCTCCGTACCACCTTGTTCTTGATGACCCACGCGTTGAAGACCCAGGTGTTGAGGACGTCGGCTATCAGCCCGAACACAACGACGGAAGCTATCTCGAACATCGCCTCCGACATCGACATCAGGAACAGCGCGCAGGCGGCCGCGGTCGTCGTCGCCACCATGGTGACGCCCGTCTTGAACGTGTCAGCGATCGCCTCGTCGATGTCCTTGACCCTCCTCCTCTTGACGGTGTACATGGAGAGGAGGATGTTGCTGTCCACCGCGTACCCTATGATCATCAGGAGGCCGGCGAAGCTCGCCAGCGTCAGCGGGACTCCCGTCCACGACATGAGACCGAGGGCGTCCGCTAGGTCGAGGCCCAAGGCGGCCATCACCGTGAGGCTCAGCAACTTCTTCCTGAATATGGCGAAGACGACCACCGCAACGCCGGCCAGGGCCAGCGGCAACGCTTCCTCGACGCTCTTCCAGAACTCCCTGCCCAGGGCCGGTCCTATGGTCTGGACGGACTCCACCTTGCCACCCACGCGCTCGGCCAGCTCGTACACCACGTCCGCCTTCAGGTACTTGGGCACCTGTACTATCACGGCGCCGCTGGAGGACTTCATCGCCTCGACGTCAGGCGTCCCGAAGATCTTCGAGGCGATCCTCTTGACCTCGTCCGGGGGTGCGTGCGTCTTCAGGACTATCATCGTGCCTCCCTTGAGATCGATACCCTTCTTGACGCCGAACACGCCGATGCCGGCCAGGCAGATCACGGTGAACGCGAGGGTCGCCACCAGCAACCTATCCAGGTTGTCCGAGTACCATCGAAAGAACCCCAACCCCGGGAACCCCCTGGCGGGGGTGGCGGGCGCCTGAGGCCCGAGACGTTGCTGAAGACGGGCCTTGCGCTAACGCTGCTGGGAATACTACTCACCTTCGTCGCGGTACTATGGACGGCCGTAAAGTACGCTTCGGGGAAGGGCAAAGCCGAGTGGGGAGGCGTCCTGCTCATAGGCCCGATACCGATAGCGTTCGGGAGCTCACCGAAGATGGCCATCGTGGCGATGGCCCTGGCGCTGGCCCTCATGGTGCTGGCGCTGCTGCTCACGTGGTACTCCTGGCGCCCGGGATGAGGAGGCAGGGGAACGCCGAGGGATCGTGACGACACCCAGGGGCGCCGACCGGGGATGAAGACAGCGGTGGGCTCGGATCGAGGATGAAGAGCCCACCCCACGCGGACCCGAGAACTAATTTCCCCGAACCCCCGGGCGCGCACCGGGGGGACTTCGCCGCTTGCCCAAGATCCTCGTGACCGATCCCATCCACGAGGACGCCCTGGAGAGGTTGAAGGAGCTGGGCGAGGTAGTGGTGCTCGAGGACGCCGACGAGGAGGAGATAGCCGAGCACGTCAAGGACGCGGACGCCTGGGTCGTGAGGAGCGGTACCAAGGTTACGAGGGACCTCATAGAGAAGGCCGAGCGCCTGAAGGTGATAGCCAGGGCGGGCGTCGGCGTCGATAACATCGACGTGGAGGCCGCGACGGAGAAGGGAATCCTCGTCGTGAACGCCCCGGAATCGAGCTCCATCGCCGTGGCCGAACACACCATCGGACTCATGCTCGCGCTGGCCAGGAAGATCCCCCAGGCGGACCGATCGGTCAGGAGGGGAGAGTGGCGCAGGAAGGACTTCATGGGCGTGGAGCTGGCAGGTAAGACCCTGGGCCTCGTCGGCCTGGGCAGGATAGGTCAACAGGTCGCCAAGAGGGCCAAGGCCTTCGAGATGGAGGTACTGGCCTACGACCCCTACATACCCGAGAGGGTCGCACGTGAACTCGGTGTGGAACTCGTCGACGATCTCCACGAGCTGCTGGAGAGGGCCGATTTCGTGTCGCTCCACGTTCCCTTGACCGACGAGACCGAGGGCCTGATCGGCGAGGAGGAACTCAAGCGGATGAAGCCCACGGCTTTCCTCATCAACTGCGCCAGGGGTCCGATAGTCGACGAGGATGCCCTCCTCAAGGCGCTGAAGGAGGGGTGGATAGCGGGCGCCGCCCTCGACGTCTACTGGGAGGAGCCGCCCGGCGAGGATCACCCCCTGTACGAGCTCGAGGAGGAGACCGTCCTTACCCCCCACATAGCGGGCTCGACCGCCGAGGCGCAACGCGCCGCCGGTCTCATCGTGGCCCGCGAGATCGAGAGGGTGCTGTCCGGGGAGATACCCGAGAACGTGGTCAACCTCCCGCTAGCCGGGGTGCCCGACGACGTCCGGGAGATGATGGAGGTAGGGGAAGCCCTGGCGGACGTGGCCGCTCAGGTGGTCGAAGGCAGGCCCGAGGTGGTCAGGGTCAGGGTGGGGGAGGAACCGGACGAGAGATCGAAGGAAGCCCTCAAGAGAGCCGTTCTGAAGGGTTGCCTCGACAGGATCCTGACCGAACCCGTGACCATGGTGAACGCCGTGGACGTGGCCAGAGACCGCGGTATCAACTTCGAGTTCGCCGTGAGCGACGGATTGGACGAGGACGAGGTGGAGGTGGAGATAGAGACGGAAGGCGATGCGGTACGTTTCAGAGGCCGCATGATAGGGGACACCCCCTATCTCACGGCGGTCGACGGCTACGAGCTCAGGTTCAAGCTGAAGACCCCACTACTCTTCGTCTGGCACGTGGACAGACCCGGTGTCGTGGGTGACGTCGGTGTCATCCTCGGTGAACACGGTGTCAACATAGCCGCGATGGAGGTCGGCCGGCGCGAGAGGGGAGGGGAGGCCATCATGGTCATCAGGACCGACGAGAAACCACCGGAGGAGTGTCTCAGGGCCATCGAGGAGGTGGAACACGTTCGGAGGGTAGAGCTGGCGGATTGAGGAGCCTCGCCGTCGCCGGGGACCTGGACGACTTCGGGAGGGTCGTGGAGGAGAAGGGATGGCCCAGTTACTCCCCCAACCCGGCCACAGGGATGCTCACCGAGGAACTGGAGCGCTTCCTCTCCCTCCATCCTACGGCGCTCGTGATAAAGGGTCCCGACCGGGAGCGCGGAACCGAGGAGTTCCTGGTCGAGATCCCGGCCGGCGAGCACCTCCTCGAGGACGTGGAGGCTTACTGGAGGGACGTCGTCCGAAGGTTCAGGGAGAGGTTCGAGGGTGAGGTCACGCTCAGCGTGGGGATAGCGGTGGGGCCGGCGCCGGGCACGAGACGGGACGCCGTGGAGGGCGGGCCAGCGTCCGAGCTCGCCCTCAAGGCGCTCAGGATGGCCAAGAGGGAGGGAGGCGACACCGTGGTGGTGTTGAGGTGATCCCCGTCGGCCAATCGAGGCGTCTTCACGGCCCCTAACCGGGCTCCAGACGGCCCACACTCGTCATCCGGGGTGGAACCGTTTGTCCCCCGTTCTCCTGTACGTGGCGGGCATGGTGGGATCGTTCGTCGGTTTCCACTACCTCTCGGAGGCGTTGGTCGACTCGGCCGTGGTCATAGGGAGGCGCTTAGGGTTATCCGAGGCCGTAACCGGTGCTACCCTGGCCGCCGCCGGCACCAGCGCCCCGGAGTTCGGGTCTTCACTCTTCTCCGTCCTGCTTGGACACCCGGACGTCGGACTGGGCACCATCGTTGGCTCGGCCGTGTACAACGTCACGGTTATCCCGGGCCTCGCGGCGGTCCTGGCGGGACCCCTCCTACTCAACAGGGAGGTCTACATCAGGGACGTGTTGTTCTACATCCTGGCTCTGGGGCTCGTCCTCGGTGCTCTGATGGATGGGGTCGTGGAAAGGTGGGAGGCGCTCCTGTGGGTGGCCGCGTACGTCGCTTACGTGTTGGTGATGAAGAGGTCGGGCGGTTCCGTACTCGAGGACGAGGAGGCTCCAGGTTGGTCCGTGGGGAAAGCCGTGGCCGTGGGGAGCGCCGCCGTGATCGGGATAGGCGTCCTGTCGGAGGTGCTTGTCCGGAGTACCGTCGGGTTGTGCGACAGTTTAGGGGTGTCCGAGGCGACGGTCAGCGTGCTCGTGAACGCCGCGGGCACCTCCGTACCGGATACCATGGCATCGCTCCACGCGGCCAAGCGCGGTCTCGGTAGCATGGCGGTCTCCAACGCCGTGGGTAGCAACACGTTCGATCTCCTCGTGTGCCTCGGCGTGCCCCTGTCGCTAGTGCCGAGGCTCGTCGTCAAGGAAAGGATCTACTCGTCGGCCGCGTTCCTCCTGGGTTGCGTCGTGGCCCTGTGGCTCCTGTCGAAGGACGGTGATCTTAAACCGTGGGAGGGGATCGTCCTGCTCTCCGCTTACGCCGGTTTCGTCGCTTTCACGCTCCTGTGGGGTGGAGGCGGGTGAACCCGTACCTGGAGCTGGCCAGACCCCTCAACTGCGCGATGGCGGCCGTCGGGGTCGTGATAGGGGAGATCCTGGCCGGTGCTCACCTATCCGTCCAGGCCGTACTGGCCCCTATCGTGGCGGCGATAGTGTGCGCGGGTGGGAACGCGATCAACGATTACTTCGACGCCGAGGTCGACGCCGTCAACAGGCCAGAGAGACCCATCCCTAGCGGCAGGGTAAGCCGGAAGGCCGCCAAACGGTTCGCGCTGGCGTGCTTCGCGTCGGGCGTGTTCCTGTCGATATTCATAAACAGTTGGTGTTTCATAATAGCCGCCGTCAACTCGATCCTCCTGTACGCTTACTCGTGGAAGCTGAAAGGGACACCGCTGATAGGCAACGCGGTGATATCCTACCTCGTGGGCTCGTGCTTCCTGTTCGGAGCCGCCGTCGGAACGAGACCCGCCGCTGCCGTGTGGCTGTTCGTGCTCGCGTTCCTGGCCAACCTGGTGAGGGAGATACTCAAAGACGTCGAGGACGTCGAGGGGGACGCCAAGGCGGGCCTCAAAACCCTCCCCATAGTCGCCGGGGAGAAGACGGCGCTGAACGTCGCCTCGGTATTCTCCATAGCCCTGGCCGTGCTGACACCGTTCCCGTACCTCGACGGGGTGGTATCGGCCAGGTACCTCTACCTGGCGTGCCCAGCCGCCGCCATGATAGTGGCGGGAGCACTCGGAGCCAGGTACGGGATATTCGGGGCGAGGGAGGGGCAGAGACTCACGAAACTCGGGATGATACTAGGTCTCGCCGCCTTCCTGGTGGCCCTGGCCTAGAGCATCTCTTCGACCTTCTCGATGACCATCTCGAGGAACTCCACGTCGCTCAGGACTCCCTCCGGCGGCTCCACCACCTTCCTCAACTTGAGCGGTACCGAATCCATCCTGTACGCCGTACCTTCCACCTCCACACCCGCTATAGCCACCGGCACGTACACGTCCGAGAGCTCGGCCGTAGGGGTCCACTCGGGATCGACACACACCACCGGGATCTCGGCCATGCGCTCCACGGCCTTCTGCGGGAAGTGCGCGCCCGGATCGCTGGCTATCACGAACAACGCGTCGCACCAACCCCTCATGAGCAGGTCGGTGGCGCTGGCCTCACCCGGGTTGTACCTCGGGTAACCCCTGGTGAACTCCAACGCGTACGGGTAACCCGTGGTCCACGTGAACACCTGGTTGGCACCCGACACGTTGTAGTGCCCTCGCATCATCGTCAGAACCCACTTCGTGTACTCGTTCAGATCCCTGACCAGGCAGATCGCGTTGTCGATGTTCCTGTGCCTCGCACCCG
>JAADCQ010000024.1 GCA_013154335.1 Methanopyri archaeon | reverse complement strand
ATCTCGATAGCCGCGGTGATAGGCATCTACTTCTTCCTCACCGTGAACGGTTTGGAGGTCTTGAAGTACGATTCGATAACGGATCTGCTGTTCGGGACGCAGTGGAGGCCCGAGGCGTTCCCCCCGAAGCTCGGTCTGTTCCCGATGATAGTGGCGACGATCTACGTGACGGTGCTGTCGGTGTTGTTCGCGTTCCCGATCTCGTTGCTGTGCGCGACCTATCTGGCCGAGTTCGCGCCGGCGTTCCTCAGGAAGACGTTGAGACCGGCGATAGACATGCTGGCCGGTATCCCTTCGGTGGTCTACGGTTTGTTCGGTATCATGGTGTTGGTGCCGTTCGCGAGGCAGTACCTCGGTGCCCCGGAGGGTTATTCCGTGCTGACGGCGGCGATGGTCGTCGCCGTGATGATACTACCCTACATGACGAGCGTGATGATGGAGGCGTTCAGGGCGGTTCCTAGGGAGTACATCGAGGCGGCGAGGGGCATGGGTGCGACGAGGTGGCAGGTGGTCAGGACGATACTGTGGCCGGCGGCCAGGTCGGGTATCGCGGCGGGCGGTATGCTGGGTACGTTGAGGGCGCTCGGTGAGACTGTGGCCGTGGCGTTGGTGGCGGGTGCCGCGTTGATGGTGCCGATCTCGCCCTTGGACCCGTGTAGGCCGTTGTCGGCGCACATCCTGCTGCAGGCCGTGGTGTTGCCGGTGGGTTCGCCGGGGTACTACGCGTTGTACTTCGGCGGTCTGATACTGATGCTGATGGTGACGGCGGTGATCGTGCTGGCTTACAGGTACCAGAGGAGGATGGTGAAACCGAAGAGGGGTAAGAAGAAGGTCAAGGCGCGTTGGAACCCGGTGTTGGTGAGCAAGTTCATGACGGGGTTGATGATGGCGGCGGGTGCGGTGGCGGCGGCCGCGTTGGTGGTGATCACGGGTTACATCTTCTACCACGGGTTCCCGGCTTTGTCGTGGGAGAGGTTGTTCGGGCCGATAATAGTGTCGAACCCGGTGAAGAGTTCCCTGTATCCGGCCATCGAGGGCACGTTGGCGCTGATGTTGTACTCCACGGCGTTCGCGGTGTTGGTGGGTGTCCCGACGGCCCTGTACCTGGCTTACTTCGCGGGCGAGGGTAGGCTGGTGAGGCCGATAAGGTTCGCTATCGACACGCTGGCCGGTGTCCCGTCGATAGTGTACGGTTTGTTCGGTGCGACGTTGTTCGTGGTGTACATGCACATGGGGTACTCGGTGTTGGCCGGTTCGTTGACGTTGGCGACGATGAACCTGCCGGTCGTGGTGAGGGTCGCGGAGGAGGCGTTCAGGGCGGTTCCTAGGGAGTACATCGAGGCGGCCAGGGGTATGGGCGCGTCCTGGTATCACGTCGTGAAGGACGTGATCCTTCCGATGGCGAAGCCGGGTATCACGGCGGGTATTACCCTGTCGATGTGTAGGGCGGCCGAGGAGGCGGCCCCGATCATCCTGACGGCGGTTATGATCGGGTTGTTGTCGCCGAACCCGTTCGTGCACGTGCTTCAGCCGACGGACGCTCTCGCGTTCAGGATTTACCTGTTGGCGAAGGAGTACATCATGACGCCGGCCGGCATGCAGTCGGCGTTCGCGGCGGCGGCCGTGCTCGTGTTGATAACCCTGGGTTTGAACGGTTTGGCGATATACCTCAGGGAGACCGCGGAGAAGAAGGTGGGGAGGGTGTGAAGGATGACGGCGTTCGAGGTCAAGGATCTGGAGGTGTACTACGGGGACAAGCGGGCGCTGAAGGGTATCTCGTTGGAGATCCCGGAGAAGAAGATCACGACGATCATCGGTCCCTCGGGTTGCGGTAAGTCCACGTTCCTCAGGTGTTTGAACCTGATGATCAAGGAGATACCGTACGCTAGGACGGAGGGTCAGGTCATCTTCGACGGGGATAACATCCTGGAGTACGAGGACGAGGCGGACATCATAGCCCACAGGCGTAGGGTGGGGACGGTGTTCCAGCACCCGAACCCGTTCCCGTGGATGAGCATCTACGACAACGTGGCGTACGGTCTGAGGTTGATGGGCATGGACGAGGACGAGATCGAGGAGAGGGTCTACGAGGCGCTGGAGAAGGCGGCGCTGTTGGATCAGGTGGAGGATAGGCTGGATGATCCGGCCTCGGCGCTGTCCGGTGGTCAGCAGCAGAGGCTGTGCATCGCGAGGGTGCTGGCTATGGAGCCCGAGGTGATCCTGTTCGACGAGCCCACGTCGGACCTGGACCCGATAGCGACGAAGAGGGTCGAGGAGACGGTCTTGGAGTTGAAGGACGAGGTGACGATAGTGTTCGTGACGCACATCCTCCCGCAGGCCTACAGGCTCGGGGATTACACGGCGTTCTTCCTGATGGGAGAGCTGGTGGAGTTCAAGGAGACGAAGGAGTTGTTCGAGAACCCGGAGGACGAGAGGACCAGGGAGTACATAGAGGTGGAGTTCGGTCCGGCGCGCTAGCACGTGGTGTGGATCACGGCCGCCACTTTCTTCCCTTCTTCCACCAGCTCGTTGTACCTCTCGATGGCCTCCGGCGTCGGTGCCTCAACGAGTTCTATCCCTCGTTCCTCCAGGAACCTCCTCGCCTCGTCGGTGACCGTGAGGACGCCGCTCTGGCCGGTCCCCACCACCACGACCTCGGGTTCTTCTTCGCAGAGTTCCAGGAGTCTTTCGAGCTCCTCCGGGGCCAGGTTGTGACTGGTCCCGAACCTGGATCTGGAGAGGGACTTCTCCCTCCTGTGTACCTCGCCTTCGGTGGTCACGTAAACGTCGTGGTCGTACCTTCGCCCGTCGTACTCCACCCATCCGAATCCCGTGCCCTCGAACAAGGGGTCTCACCCCCCTCGGGACCGCCCGAACGCTACGGAACAAAAATGTTAGGTCGGAAAAGGGGCGTTGGACGTGGGAAACATCATCCGTACCCGAAGCCACCGTAGCCTCCGGCGCGCTTCTTGTACAGCAGGTAGCCGCCCGCCGCCGCGAGCACCACGGCTAGCGCTCCTATGATCAGGGCGCCTCCGCTCGGGAAGCCTCCCCCGGCTCCGGCCTGTTGCCTCTGCATCACGGGGGAGGAGGGACCGCCGCCCGTGGGTGTCTTCGGTGGTTTCTTGGACGGTTTCTTCTGGGCGTTCTTGCCCGGGGTTCCTCCGCCCGCCTTCTTGGCGGTGGCTCCTTTACCGCCCGCCTTGACCCCGGTTCCCGTGGCGTGGGACGTGGGGTGGGTCGTCGCGGCTCCGCCCGCTCCCGCGTGGTAGGACGGTCCCGACGTGGTCGCGGCGTGATAGGTGGTCGTCCGGGTGGCTCCCGTCGGGTGGTACGTGGTGGCGGTTGTTCCGTGGTACGTCGTGTGATAGGTCGCTCCCGATGGGGCGGCCGTGCTCACGGTGGGGGACGTGGAGGGTGCCGTGGGGTGTGCGGTTGAGACGTAGCTCGGGGATGATACGGCGTGTTCAGCGTAGGAGGGCGATGTCCTCTCGGCCGTGGTGGTTATGGTCTTCCCTCCGCTCACGGGAATGACGGCCTTCGCCTTGCCGCCTCCCTGCGGGTAGACGTACGCCGTCTTACCGGGCTTCAGTTTCTGCGCCACGGGTCTCGGGAGGAAGGCCTTCCAGGCTATCGTTTGGGGTGGGTTGATGAGCACGACTTCGCCGGTCTTGGGGTTGATGGCTACTATCTTGGCCTTCTGCGGCTTCTGTTGGGGTTTCCCGCTGACCACGGGTGGTTTGGGGATGGGTGGCGCGTTCTCGGCGGCGACGGCGGCGGGTAGCGTCGCCAGCAGCGCCACCAGCGTCGTCGCCACCACCGTCCTCAACGTCAGCCCCTCGGTTCGGGGGCGACCGAGGGCTTTGAAGGCCTCGCCCCCGGGTACGGAGGGGGTGTCTTGGGATGAAGGTGGAGGTACACCCCGAGGTTAGGGAGAGGGACCTTCGGTTCGCCGTCGTGGAGGTGGAGGGCGTGGATCCGGGGGCCGATCCGTCGGATCTGGTGGAGAGGAAGGTGGCGGAGTTGAGGGAGAGGTTCGATCTGGAGGGTCTCAAGGAGGATCCGATCGTGAGGGCGTACAGGGATTACCTGTGGGATCTCGGTATCGATCCCACGAAGACGAGACCCGCGGGGGAGGCGTTGCTCAGGAGGGCGTTGCGTGGGTCGTTTCCCAGGATCAACGCCGTGGTGGACTGTTACAACTTGGCCTCCGCCGAGTTCCGGGTTCCGATCAGTTGCTTCGACAGGAATGCGTTGGTGGGTGACGTTCTCTCCATCAGGCCGGCGGAGGAGGGCGAGAGGATGGTGGATATCGCCGGCGAGGAGGTGGAGTTGGACCCCAGGTTCGTTGTGGTGGCTGACGGTGAGGGTCCGATCTCGGTCTCGCCCTACAGGGACGCGAGGAGGACGAGGGTCGTGGGGTCCACGCGGGACGTGGTTCTGGTCGCGCACGGGGCCCCGGGCGTGGAGGGTTCCCACCTGGTCGAGGCGTTGGAGAGGGCGGTGGAGTACCTCGAGGCGGGAGCGGGGGCGTCGTCCGCGTCTTCCGTCGAACTTATTTAGAGGTGCTCGTGTATCCGACACCGAGACTGTTTCTAGGGGGTTCGGTACGCATGGTGTCGAAGAGGTTTCTGAGGCACATACGGGACAACGTAGTGTGGGAACTGCCTAAGGATTACAAGTCATGCATGAACGTTCCCGGTAGGCTTTACGCTACCGAGAGGTTGATATCGGAGATGGAAAAGGGAGTGTTGGATCAGCTGGCCAACGTGGCGTGTTTGCCCAGGATAGAGAGGTACTCGATAGCGCTGCCGGACGCTCACTACGGGTACGGGTTCCCGATCGGTGGTGTCGCGGCGTTCGACGCCTACGAGGGTGTGGTGAGCCCCGGAGGCGTGGGTTTCGACATCAACTGCGGCGTCAGGGTGATGAAGACGGATCTCACGGAGGAGGACGTGAGGCCGAGGCTGAGGCAGCTCCTGGACGCGATATTCCGTAACGTTCCCGCGGGTCTGGGTTCGAGGCACAGGAAGGTGAGGTTGTCCACGGGAGAGTTGAGGCAGGTGATGCTGTACGGTGCGGAGTGGGCCGTGGAGCAGGGGTACGGTTGGGAGAAGGACCTGGATCACATCGAGTCGAGGGGTAACATGACGCACGCGTACGAGGCGATCGGCTGGGAGGAGTTCGGGCCGAGGGACGACGTGGCGAGCAAGAGGGCGATCGAGAGGGGTAGGCCGCAGCTGGGAACGCTCGGTTCGGGTAACCACTTCCTGGAGGTGCAGGTGGTGGACGAGATCTACGACGAGGAGGCGGCCGCTAAGATGGGGATCAGGGAGGAGGGTCAGGTCACGATAATGGTGCACACGGGTTCGAGGGGTTTCGGCCACCAGGTGTGTTCCGATTACCTGAAGATCATGGAGAGGGCGATGAGGGAGGTTGAGAACAAGTACGGGATAAGGATCCCGGACAGGCAGTTGGCCTGCGCCGCCATGGATTCCGAGAACGCGAGGAAGTACTTCAACGCGATGAACGCGGCCGCGAACTACGCTTTCGCCAACAGGCAGATGATCTCGCACTGGACGAGGGAGTCCTTCGAGGAGGTGTTCGGTGACGAGTTCGGGGACGCCGAGGACATGGGTATCGAGGTCATCTACGACATCGCCCACAACATGGCCAAGATCGAGAAGCACGAGGTGGACGGGGAGGAGAAGTGGCTGGTCGTGCACAGGAAGGGCGCCACGAGGGCGTTCTCCGAGGATATGTTGAAGAAGCACGGTGAGACGGTGCCGTTCGAGGGTCTGCCCCAGCCGGTGTTGATCCCGGGCGATATGGGCACGGGTTCCTACATCCTGTTGGGCACGGAGAAGGCGGAGGAGGAGACGTGGGGCAGTACGTGCCACGGTGCGGGTAGGACGATGTCGAGGGCGGCGGCCAAGAGGAAGTTCTGGGGCGAGAGGGTCGCGAAGGACTTGGAGCAGCAGGGGATCTTGGTGAAGGCCGCCAGCATGCCCGTGGTCGCGGAGGAGGCGCCTCCGGCGTACAAGGACGTGGACGAGGTCGTCAACGCCGTCGCTCAGGCGGGTATCTCCGACCCGGTCGTGAGGTTGAGACCCATAGGCGTGGTCAAGGGTTGATGAGGCGCCTGGGCACCTCCTCCAGCACCCACTTCAACATCCTCTCCGGGACGCCCGCGCCCATCGCGGCCACCGCGGCTTCCTCCGGCGTCAACAGGTCGCCGGGAACGTGAGCGTCCGTGTTGAGCACCAGCGGGGCCCTAACCTCCATCGCGACCCTGGCTACCCAACCGTTCGCCAGGCAATGTCCGCGCTTGGTCGTCAGCTCCAGCGCCACGTCGTTCTCCGCGGCTTCGGCCGCGAGCTCGGGTTCTATCAGGCCCGGGTGGGCGAGCACGTCCACCGCGTCGCACCTCACGGCGGCTTCGTTGGTGCCGGGCGCTACCGGTTCGGCGGGCGTCTCGCCGTGGACCAGCACCACCCGGGCGCCGTTGTCCCTCGCGCTCTCCGCGAGGTCGGGGATGGTTTCGGGGGGCACGTGGGTGAGTTCGGCGCCGGGGATGGGTTCCACGTCGTAGTAACCGCGTAGCTCGTCGCACGTCTCGGCCAGGGTCGTCACGGCGTCCTCCAGGTTGGACACGTCCACGTGTTCCGCGAACACCAGGGCGGCGTGATCCTTGACCTCGGCCCTGCGCAGGAGTTCGGAGGGTAGGAGCTCGCCGTCCACGAGGTAGGAGTGGGCGTGGAGCTCGTACCTGCGGTCGGGTCCATCGGGTTCGAGGGTCAAGCCGCGCTCACGCCGGTGAGGCCTCGCCGTACATTATCTCGGCGACCTTCCTCACCTTGTCGACTCCTCTGACCTCCTCCGGGAACATGGGAACCTGGATGATCTCCTTGTCGCCGAAGTACTTCTCGATGAGCTCCAACCTCTTCTCCTCCATCTCCCTCCTCGCCCTGCAGAAGTCGCAGGCGTCCGCCATCTTCGGCATGATCTTGTTCACCACGATCATGTCCACGGGGATCTCGTAGTGGTTCAGGGTCTTGAGGGCCCTGCGCGCCTCGTAGATCGCCATCTCCTCGGGGGTCATGACGAGCCTGAAGGCGGTCTTGGAGGCGTCGCTCAGGATCTCCCTTATCTCCTCTATCTGTTTCTTCATCATCTCGAGCCTCTCGAGCACCTCGTCCTCCTCGGTGTCGTCCGACGACATGAACGGGACTATACTGCGCAGGAACTTCTGGACCTGTCTGAGGGTCTTCCTGAGCTTGATCATGTGCTTGACCTGCTTGTCTATGACCTCGGGCATGGAGAGGAACCTTAGCGTGTGTCCCGTGGGGGCGGTGTCGAATACTATCACGTCGTACTCACCGGACTCCGTGAGCTCCATGAACTCCATGAACTTGTGGAAGGCGGCCACCTCGTCGATACCTGGGGATGACTTCAACAGCTCCTTCTGCTCCTCGAGCTCGCCGAGGAGTAGGTCCTCTCCCCCGCCCTCCTGCATCTCGTAGACGTCTTTGATCATCTCCAGGTACTTCTCGGTCTCCTTCTCCGGGTCTATCTCCACGGCGTCGACCTTACCCTCGCCCTTGATCCCCTCGATCGGGGTGGGTTCGGGGCCGATGTCCTGGTCGAAGGAGTCCGAGAGGGAGTGGGCGGGATCGGTCGATACGACGAGGACGTTCTTCCCCTCCTCCTCGGCCAACCACAGGGCGGTGGCGGCCGCGCACGTGGTCTTCCCGACGCCGCCCTTGCCTCCGAAGAAGAGGTACTGGTGTCCCTTAGCGATCCCGAGACGCTCCTTGATACCCAATTCCAGGCACTCCCCCGGGGTGAGAATTTGAAACGGTTGGTGATCACCTGTGGACCGCCCGGCTCAGGTAAAACGTATTTCGCTACCGAACTGGCGCGGGCACTCAGGGCGCGCGGCGTACCTACGGCCCACCTCGAGGCGGATCGCGTGAGGGCGGGTCTCTGGGAGGGGAACGAGGAGTTCGAGCCCTGGATGGAGAGGGTGGCGCGGAGGGGTTTCGTCGACCTGGTGCGCTCCGTGCTCTCGTCCATGCCCGAGGACTCCGTGGTGATAGCCGACGACACCCATTACTACGCGAGTCACAGGAAGGAGATGGCGGAACTCGCCTCGCGGGAGGGGGCGGCGTTCGGTATAATCCACGTCAAAACGCCCCTGAACACGTGCCTGGAGAGGGTCAGGGACAAGGACTGGGGCCCTCCCGAGGATACGGTCCTCGAGATAGCCGAGCGGTTCGAGCCCCCCGACGGGTCCAGGTGGTGGGAGTCCAACGTCATGACCGTGGACGGTCGCGATCCGGACGTGGACCGGGCGGTCGAGTTCGTGCTTTCCCTGTCCGAGGTTTCACCGGGGCGAGATCACGTCAAGCGCGCGGATCCTTCCTCGGTCGACGAGGTGGACGTGAGGACGAGAAGGGTTCTGAGGGAGATGCTCTCGAGGGCCGCTGAGGAGGGGTCCTTGACGCCCGAGGTGGCCGAGGAGGCCAACAGGATCAGGAGGGAGATAGCCTCGTCCTTGGACGACCCCGAGGAGGCTGAGCGGGAGTTGAGGAGGAGGGTCGGGGAGTTGCTCGGATGTTCGAGAGGGTGAACTGGGACGCGCTCGAACGAAGGGATTACCAGGTGAGGACCGCCGAGGAGATCCTGAGGAGCGGGGAGAACACCCTCGTCGTGATGCCCACCGGGTTGGGTAAGACCGTGGTGGGTGCCTTGGTTCTGTCCGAGGCGGAGAAGGGGCTCATGCTCGCCCCTACCGTCCCTCTGGTGCACCAGCACGCAGCCTTCCTGTCCAGGGTCCTGCGTGACGTCAGGGTCGAGGCCTTGAGCGGTAGGGTTTCTCCGGACGAGAGGGGGTCCCTTTGGAGGAGGGCGGACGTGGTGGTGGCGACGCCGCACGCGTTGAGGAACGATATCCTGGAGGGGAGGGTGGATCCGAGCGAGGTGGACGTGGCCGTGTTCGACGAGGCCCATAGGGCCGTCGGTAACTACCCCTACGTGTTCGTGTCGGAGCAGTTGGATGGGGCCCTTAAGGTCGGGTTGACGGCGTCCCCGGGGTCGGACGAGGAGAGGTTGCGTGAGGTGATAAGAAACTTGGATGTTTCTAAGATCGTGCTGAAGACCGAGGACGATCCCGACGTCAAGAGGTACATCGGGAGGGTTAGGGTCGAGTGGGTGGAGGTGCCGCTGCCCGGGGAGTTCGCCGAGGCCGTGAGGTACCTCTCCGAGGCGTACAGGGATAGGCTCGAGGATCTACGGGACATGGGGGTGTTGGACAGGGTCGATGGGGTGTGGATGGGGAGGCTGTTGGCCCTGAAGGAGGAGTTGTCCTCCGGGGATAGGGACGAGGATACGATGCGGGCGTTGGGTCGGATCGCGGAGGCTATCAAGCTCGCGAAGGCGAGGGAGGCGTTGGAGACGCAGGGTGCGTCGGCGTTCCTGTCGTTCGTGGAGAGGCTCCGTGGGTCGAAGAGGTTCACGGACAGGAGGCTCAGGGCGGATCCTCGCCTCCACGAGGCCGTCCTATGCGTGAAGGAGTTCCTGAAGGCCTCTGGGGTCGATCACCCTAAGATGGAGGAGTTAGCGGGTCTCGTCGAGGACGCGGAGAGGGCCCTGGTGTTCACGCAGTTCAAGGAGACGGCGGAGGCCGTGGTCCGTCATCTCGAGGGTGAGGGTGTGAGAGCCGGGCTGTTGCTGGGTAAGGCTTGGATGAGCGATAGGGAGCAGGTGGAGGCGTTGGAGGCGTTCAGGCGTGGCGATTTCGAGGTCCTGGTCGCGACGAGCGTCGGGGAGGAGGGTTTGGACGTTCCGTCGTGCGACGTGGTGGTGTCGTACGAGCCGGTTCCTTCGGAGATCAGGACCGTTCAGAGGTTCGGGAGGACCGCCAGGGACGGGAGGTCGGGGACGGCGTACGTGTTGGTTTCCAAGGCCCCGGGTGTCAAGACGTTGGACGAGATCAACTACTGGGTGGCCAGGAGTAAGGAGAGGAGGATGATCGAGACCGTGAGGAGGTTGGCCAGGGAGTTGGAGGGGCGGCGTCGGGCCCGTCGTGGGAGGGGGAGGGCCTTCGGGACGGTTTCGAGGCGTGGTGTGGTGAGGTTGGACGAGTTCATCCGTGAGGGGGACGGTTCGGGGGGTGGGTCCGGGGATGACGTGGACGTCGACGTCGGTGGTGTGCCGACGGTGATCGTGGATTCGAGGGAGATGAACTCGAGGGTCGTGGAGGAGCTCAGGAGGCGTCGTGTTAGGATGGTGAGGGAGACGTTGGAGGTCGGGGACTACATCGTGGGGGATGGGGTCGGTGTGGAGAGGAAGTCGGGTAGGGATCTGGCGGAGTCCATCAAGGACGGGAGGTTGTTGTCGCAGTTGAAGGATCTGGCGAGGGCGTTCGAGAGGCCGGTGTTGATAGTCGAGGGGGATCCGTACAGGTACTTGGATCCGGAGGCCGTTCGTGGCGCTTTGGCGTCGGCGGTGGCGGACTTCGGGGTTTCGGTGGTGACGGTGGGGGGTCCGGAGGAGACGGCGTCGTTCCTGCACAGGTTGGCGTTGAGGGCGGTGAAGGAGGGTAGGCGTCCGAGGGTTCCGAGGGGGTCTCGGGATAGGGGGGACCCGAGGGTGGAGATGTTGTGCGCTATACCGGGTGTGGGGCCGGAGTTGGCGGAGAGGTTGTTGGAGGCGTTCGGTTCGATAGGTGAGGTGGTGAACGCGTCGGTCAGGGATCTGAAGAAGGTGCCGGGTATAGGGGAGAAGAAGGCGAGGATGATCAGGAGGTTCCTGTGGGGGAGGGGTTAGATCTCCTCCAGGAACTCCTCTCCCTTCGGCATCGTGGATACGATGACCTTCTCCACGTCCTCGTACTGGATGGTCTTCCTGTCGTCCTCCTTGGCCTTGGCGGCGGATAGTTCGCCCAGCTCCTGGATGACCCTGCAGACCAGCTTGTTGTAGTAGTCCAGGGCGTCCGATGCGACCCTTTCTATGCCGGCCCGCTTGAGTATCCTCCTCATGGTCATCCTGCCGAACTCTTCACCGTCGTAGTCCTCGACGCCTTCCACCCTCAGTATCTCGGCCACGGCTTCCACCTGGGGCGTGTTCAGGGTCTTCCTGTTCGCGGAGTCGAGGATCGTCTTGGCGGATTCGGCCAGGTACTCGGCCATCACGGGGACGAAGTCGAACACCAGGTCCTTGGCGTCCTGGGCGACGCGCATGTCACCGGCACCTTGTCTGAATATCCTCTCGATCGTCGCCTTGGGTAGCCTGATCACGGGGTCTCACCCCCGGACGCGGTTCGTGGGGCCCGGAAGCTATAGGTTTTAGGTTCGAAAGGGGAAAATCCGGACGTTTCCTTTAGTGTGACCCCGACGCGTGTCCCGTTAACACCAGGATTAGGAACACGGTGAACCCTATCACCATGGTGGCGGTCGCCACCACCGGACCCCACCTGAGCACGAGGGCCGCCAGCCTTTTACGGGCCTCTTCCTCGTCGTAGGGAGCCGGCACGGTTCGAACCCCCGATCACGTGGTCCACGCTGAACATGTACTGGGTGGTCGTGGGCAGCCTCCTACGCAACTCGCGGACCTCGAGCATGTTCAGCTCCACCGACTCCTGCCTGAAACTCCACTCCATCCCGAGTATCTCGCAAACGGCTCTGGTTTCCGCCTTACCCCGTACGAACGCCTTCCCACCGTAACCGCCCAACTCGATGAGGATGGGGATCTTGAGCCTGTGGTGCATGAACCTCGGGAGGACGGAGGCGAGGAGCTCCAGTTCCTCCCTGTCGAAGAAGTGCTCGTGACCGTCCCTGGTGACGACCTTGGGCCTCCTCTCCTCGAGGAGTTCCGCCAGGGTCTTGCGTCTCTCGGGCAGGTGACGGTTGAGGCGAAGGACCTCCTTGGCGATGATGCGGTCCAGCGAGGTACCCCTCTCCAACGCTCCCCCCTCCGTCACCCGGTCAGGTCTATGATTATCAGAACGCCCAGCACGTCGCCTTTCTCGACCGTACCGGCCCTGACGGCCGAGAAGTAGGCGTACGTGACCTTCCTACCCAGCTCCATCATCTTCGGGTGCTCCTCTCCCACGGCTATCACGTGACCCAACGGGTGCCTGGCGTAGGGCGACAGTAGCAGCATGTGGTGAGGGGGTACCTCCACGGGTTCCACGTCTATGACCACGGAATCCCCCTCGCCGACCTCCACCTCCTCCTTCGCCACGATGGGCACGAAGCGACCCTTGAAGCGTTCCGCGTCGAAATCGACGGGTTCCTTCTTCTTCCTGACCCTCCTCTTGACCCGGCTGACGGCGACACCGGTGAGGACCACGGGAACACCCCCGTTCTAGAGGCCGCCGGCCCGGCGCTCCAGGGATCTCCTCTCGAACTCGGGGAGCTCGGCCCCCTCCTCGAGGAGTCTCTCCAGCTCCTCCCTGGCCTCCCTCTTCGCGATGATGTCCTTGACCCTCTTAAGCCTCACGAAGTTCTCCCTCTCCTGTTCCTCCAACTTCATCTCGATGAACTTGATCGTGTTCTCCAGCCTCGGGATCACGATGTGCTCCAGGGCGTTCACACGCCTCTTCGTCTTCTCTATCTCCTCCGCCATCAACCTCAGCGCCTCCTCGATCTCCGCGAGCTCCAGCACGGCGTCCAACGCCTCCTTGAACCTCCGCACCGCCGCGTCCAGGGCGCAGGAGGTATCGGAGAAACCGTAAGCGGCCGTCGTGCCACCGTCCGTGCCGACCCTCTCGATCGTCGGGATGACCACGCCCATGACGTTCCTGAAGCCGATCTCCACCTCGATCTCCTCCCCGGTGGCCAGGGAAGCCTTCTCCACGCCGGTCTCGCCTATGACCACCTTGGCCGACATCAACACCTTGTAAGCGTCCATCAACTCGTCGACGACCTTCTCCCTTATCTCGGCGGCCTCCCTGACCATGTCGAAGAACTCCATGATGAGGGCGTCACGCTTCTCCTTGAGCAACTTGTGACCCTTCTCCGCCAGCTCCAACCTCTTACGTAGCTGCAGCAACTCCATCCTCGTCGGGTTGACATCCTCCAGAACGTCCTGGGACGTCATCCCTCAATACCCCTCCGGAAGAAGAGGGTTGACGCGGGGGAGGGCTCACTCCTCCCCGCTCTCCTCCTCCCCGGACTCCTCGGCCTCCTCGCGCTTGCCCCTGTACTTCGGGTGGTACTTCTCTATCAGCTCGTCGCTGACCCTCTTCAGCTCCCTGATCGGTAGGATCGCCAGCAACTCCCATCCCAGGTCCAGCGTCTCCTCTATGCTCCTGTTCTCGTCGCGACCCTGCTTCACGAACCTCTTCTCGAACTCGTCCGCGAACTTCAGGTACCTCCTGTCCCTCTCCGTGAGCGCCTCCTCACCCACCACGGCCACCAGGTCGCGCAGGTCCCTACCCTCGGCGTAGGCGGCGTACAGCTGGTTGGCGAGGTCCGGGTGGTCCTCCCTGGTCTTACCCGGACCGATACCCTCGTCCATGAGTCTCGACAGCGACGGAAGGACGTCGATCGGCGGGTAGATACCGCGCCTGTGAAGCTCCCTGCTCAGCACTATCTGACCCTCCGTTATGTAACCCGTCAGGTCCGGGATCGGGTGCGTTATATCGTCGTGCGGCATCGTCAGGATCGGCATCTGCGTGATCGTACCCTTTCTACCCCTGATACAACCGGCCCTCTCGTATATCGTGGCCAGGTCCGTGTACATGTAACCCGGGTAACCGCGCCTACCCGGTACCTCGTTCCTCGCCGCGGAGATCTCACGGAGAGCCTCGCAGTTCGACGTGATGATACCGTTCTCCACGATCAGGGTGTGGTCGGGGATCACTGTCACATCGTACAGGTAGTCGTGCCCGTACTCCACGATCTCCACTTCCACCACCTCGTCCAGCACGTAGTTACCGGCCGCCAGCTCCCGTAGCTCACGGACCTCCTCGACGTCACCGATGACCTCCTCCAGCCTCTCCACGATCCTCAGCGCGAGGCGCCGGGTCGCGCGCCTCTCACCGCTCTCGATCCCCGAGATCGTGCTGGACGATCCCAGGTCCGAGGCCCTTACACCGTACTTCTCCCTGACCTCCCGGAGCAACTTGCCGAACCTGCGCGACACCCTGTCGAACTTGGACGACCTCCTCCCGGACGACATCGACGCCGCGGTCTTCGCCTTCTCCGGATGTCTCAGCGGTAGCTCCCCGGCCAGCTCGGCGGCGTCGTAGCCGGAGACGACGACGTCGTAGACGCCGTCCCTCTCGCGCAGGGCGCTCGGTACACCGAGCCTCTTCAGCAGGAGCTGCAGGTCCTCGGCCCGCTCCCTGTCGATCGTGGTTATCACGACCTCACCGTCCCTCAGGTGACCGTCGCCGTCCACGTAACCGGCCAGGTAGGCGGCGACGAGCTCCCTGGGCATCTTCAGGACCGTCTTCGGGTCCGCGAGCTTCCCGAACACCCACGCGAGCACGCGGCTGTTGACCCTGAGACCGTCGTCCGTCTCGACCACCTCGACGCCGAACTCCTCGGTTACAACCTCCTCGAACGCCGACAGCAGTTCCTTCTCCGTGTTCGAGAACATCACGAACCCTCGGTCGGTGTCCACGGTTCCGTCCGACGCCACCAGACCGGCGACGTACATCACATCCTCCGTGGGCCTCGGCGAGGTGAACTTGACCCTCTCCTTGCCTCCGGCGGTCACGTAGTCGACGTACTCCATGACCTCCTCGACGCTCTCGGTCACGGTCGTCGCCAGCCTGGCGAACTCTGACAGCTCCTGGCATCCCTCGGCCCCGGGAACGACCTCCTCGAACCCCTCGGTCGGGTGCACGTAGAACTCGTCCTCCGCCTCCAGGAGCAGTTCCAGGTACGTCGGGACCCTCTCGCTGACCTTCAGTTCCCTCACGGAGTACAGCTCGTCGCCGGGCTTCAGCTCGGAGGCCTCGACCATCTCGGGACCGTCCTCCGTGTCCACCAGGAACTTGTGATCCTCGGACACCACCATCTCGGCGCCGCTCCTCGTCCTCACCCTGACGGCGCGGTCCGGGGCCTCGATCTTCTCCACGGCCACCACGTCGTTGGACGTCAGGTCGCCGTCCCACGACGCCAGGGTCCTGACGTCGGTCGTCCCGACGGTTATCTCCGTCGATCCCTCCCTCAGGCCGCCGTCGGCGGCGGTTTCCACGGCCTTCTCGACGATCTCGTCGATCTCGAGGACGTCGCCGGACGCGGTGATCACCCTGGTGCCGGGCGCGAAGCAGTAGTTCGTCATGTCCGTGAGGATGACCAGAACGTGCATGTCCTGATCGAAGGCGAGGTACTCCGCGATCGTGAGGGCGACCCTCGGCGTGATCAGCCTCTCCATGGCCGGGTCGTCCGCCAGGTTGAGCAGCAGCACGGCCCTGTCCAGAGCACCCGTCTCCTCGAACTCCCGCCTGAAGAACGCGGCCTCCTCGTGGGTGATACCCATGGCCGCGAAGACCACGGCGAACTCGCTCTCCTCGCCCGGCACCGTGGCCTGCCTGGCGATCTGGGCCGCCAGCTCGTTGTGGGGCAGACCGGAGCCCGAGAAGATGGGCAGCTTCTGGCCCCTCACCAGCGTGTTCATACCGTCGATGGCGGATATACCCGTCTGGATGAAGTCGCTCGGGTACTTCCTCGCGGCCGGGTTGATCGGGGAACCGTAGATGTCCCTCTCGTCCTCGGGCACTATCTCGGGTCCGCCGTCGATGGGCTCACCCTTACCGTCCAGGATGCGACCCAGCAGGTCCATGGACACGGGGATCTTGAAGGTCTCACCCGTGAACCTGACCCTCGTGGACGTCGTGTCGAGACCCGAGGTACCCTCGAACACCTGGACCACGGCCGCGTCCCTGCGAGCCTCCAGCACGGTACCCGTCCTCGTCTCGCCCGTCGGCGTCTCGACCTCGACTACCTCACCGTACTTGGCGCCCTCCACTCCCTCGACCACCATCAGTGGACCGGAGACCTCCGATATCGTCGAGTACACCTTGCCGGCCTCGTGCTCCTCCCTCTCGCTCTCGGCCACGGGAGAACACCCCCGACGGGGCGGAGCCCCTATTATCATGTGGATTCCGGGCCCGCGCGGGGATCCGCGCGCGTGCCGCTACCTACCGTTTTTAAAGACGAGGATTCCGTCGTCCTCGATTTCGGGGACCGCGTCAGGTACGTTTCTAACGCTTTCTCCTCACGGGGCGTCGGCGAGGCCAGGTACGCCGTCAACCTACGCGTACCCAAGGGATGGAAACACGACGATCCGATCGCCTACGCCAGGGAACGCGTGGAAAGGGACCTGGGCCTCGACCCCGACGAGACCGTGATCTTCCTCACCGCCGCCGACGTCGAACCCGCCGCGATCGTCCAGATAGGCGAGGTCATGACGGTCGCCACCGCCGGCTTCGGCAACGCCTACAGCTCCAACACCAAGGGCGACACGACCGCCGAACCCTCCACCGTCAACGTACTCACCACGATAGACGTACCCCTCAACACGAGGAGCGCCGTCGAAGCCCTGACCTGGACCGTGGAAGCCAAGTGCCACGCCGTCCTCAAACTCGCCCTCGGCGACAAAGGACCCGTCCTCGGCACCACCACCGACTCCGTCGCCGTCTTCCACCCACCCGGCGACGAGGACACCCACCTCGGCCCCGCCACCGAACTCGGCGCCAAACTCATGGAAACCGTCGAAACCGCCGTCACCCGAGCCGCCGAACGCGCCGGCAAACCCCAACGCAGACCCATCGAGGAGATGCTCCGAGAGGAAGGCATCACCGTGGAAGACCTCGTCCGAACCGGCGCCGAACTCTACGTGGGCGAATGGACGGAGGAACACGAACGAACCGTACGCGAGGAGATCGAAACCGCCCTCAAGAACCCGAACATCGCCATGACACTGTTCCTAGCCCTACTACTCGACAGGTTCCTACAACTGGGGACCTACCCCGCCGAGTGCGAAGGCGCCGAAGAAGACCCCGGATGGCTCTACTACGACGAGGCCATAGGCCAATTCGTGGCCCTCGAGATCGGAGGCTACGGCGCCCTCTTCAACTTCAAACGCTACGACGAGGAAAAACCCGGCGTGCTATCACGCGTCGACGAGGAATGGATAACCCTCGACGACGCCCTCGCGGGCCTCGTGGCCGGCGCCATGACCGCCGCCTTCCGAAAACAGGGGTGAAAACCCCGTGGAATTCCTCAAAACCTTCCGATTCCTCACCGTACTACCCATCGGAGAACACCCCCAAGACCCCTCCGAGATCGGCGAATGGGCCTGGCTCGGCATCCCAACCGTAGGACTCACCGCCGGCATCATCACCGCCCTCGTAGCCTGGCTACTCGGAGGAACACCCGCCGCCGGACCCATCACCGTCGCCACCATGGCCGCCATCGAAGGACTCCAACACCTAGACGGACTCCTCGACCTAGCCGACGCCACCCTCGTACACATGTACGGAGGAGACCCCACCCAAGCCCTCAAAGACCCACGCATCGGAACCGGCGGACTCGCCGCCGGCACCGTAACCCTACTCGTAACCGCCCTATCCCTCCAAACCAT